>NZ_LDUI01000040.1:0-175179 GCF_001043555.1 Chromobacterium sp. LK1
CGCGAACAGGCGCAAAGCCAGTTCGATGCGGCCCTGGCCCTGAGCCAAAGCCTGGGCGACACCGCCAGCGGCCAGCAGGCCGACACCATGGAAACCGGGCCGGAAGGCATAGGCGACGACAATAAGCGGGAAGGCAAGCAGTTGATCGGCCACCTGCAGCACCAGCAAGCGGCGCTGAAAGCCTGGGAGGCGGAAACCAATACCGACAAGGCAGGCAAAACCGGCCAGGACATCTCCGGCCGCCAGCCCTTGCTGGTTCTGTCCGCGCCGGCCTGCATCGCCAGCCTAAGCCAACAGAGCCATACCCTGGCAGCGGAAACCAATCTGGACCTGGTGGCGCAGCGCGACACCAATCAAACCAGCGGCCGGCGCTGGATTCACAATGTCGGCGACAAGATCAGCCTGTTCGTCACCGGCCTGCAAGACAAGATCGCGCTGAAGCTGATCGCCGCCAAGGGCAAGGTGCAGCTGCAGGCGCAGAGCGACAGCATAGAAGTCACCGCGGACAAGGACGTCACCATCACCTCCTGCAAGGAACGCATCGTCGTCACCGCCAAGGAGGAAATCCTGGTCACCGCCGGCGGCGGCTATATCCGGCTCAAGGGCGGCGACATCGAAGTGCATTGCCCCGGCACCGTGACGGTGAAAGGCGCCAGCCATAACCTCAGCGGCCCCACCAGCCTGAATGCGCCCTTGCCCAAATTCAACAAAGGCTGCGAGCAAGCGCTGGACAGCGCCGCCGCAACCCAATCCGCCACCGTGCGCCTGGGCTGAGCCATGCAAGCATCCGCCAAACACGCCGCCATTCTGCAGCAGCTGCAAGACCGCCTGCACACCGGCGCACAACTGCTGCTGGCCCTGGACGCGCCCAGCCGCCCGCTGGCGGGCGCCGAAGCCGAACTGAACGAGCAAGCCCGGCAGCAAGGCCTGCTGCTGCCGCTGAAACATCCGCAACTGGACCCGGCGCGCCAGCCGGCCTGGCTGCCACTGAACGCCGGCGCGCCAGCGCTGGCCGACAGCATCGCCCAGGCGCTGGCGGAAGCCGAGCCGGACGCGCTGGCGCTGGGGCAAGGCCGGCGCGTGGCCGGCTGGCTGGAAATCGCCGGCTCCGCCAAACTGGCCGCCGCCCATATCGGCCGCCAGATGATACGCCGCAACTCCAATGGCGAGACCCACCTGCTGCGCCTGCACGACCCGGCGGTGAGCTGGGCGCTGTGGCCGCTGCTGAACACCGCGCAGCAGCACGGCCTCTTGGGCTCGATCAAGCGCTGGTGGCTGTTGGACCCGGCCGGCGAACTCATCTGCCTGCAGCCGGCGCAAACCGTCGCGGGCGCGCCGCGCCCGCTCTCGCGCTGGGAGCCAGCCTTGTGGGAAGACCTCGCCCGCATCGGCCCGCTCAACCGCGCGCTGCTGGCCTGGCGTGAGCTAGCGCCGGAGTGTGACGGCGGCAAGCTGGAAACCGCGCGCCTGCACGCGTTCTCCGCCTTGCGCCATGCCGGCGCGCTGGGCTTTGACGACGAGGAGGACTTGTCCCGCTTCGCCCTGCACGCCATCACCGTGCACCCCCGTTTCTATCTGCACCCCCGCGTGCAAGCGCTGCTGGCGGAACGCGAAGCGGACGACTTCTACAGCGGGCTGACGGATTCGCTCAGCGAAGCCGACTGGGCGGCCATCGCCGCCAGCGCCTGAGCGCAGCCGACTTCACGCACCCCATATCTCGGACCACAGCCAATCATGAGCCAACTGTGTAAAGCCTGTCAGGCCAGCGGCCTGCCCATCATGCCGGTACGCTACGCGCCGGTGCCCAAAACGGTGAAAGCCACCCTGCCCGCCTGGGCCTGTGCCGATAAAGTCAAAGACATCGTGCTGGACGCGGACTTCCATTACGCGCTGCGCACCCTGCGCGCCGGCTTCGTTTACCTGTTTTATTCCAAGCACGCGCGCGGCTCCAATCTATGGGAATGCTATAGCGTCACCGAAGACGGCATCCTGCTGAAGCAGCCCTCGCCCAAGGCGGCGAAAGTGGCCGGGGAAAGCGTGGTTTGCAACACCGCCGGCCACAGCAATAGCCGGCTGCACCACCTGATCATCGAACAGCCGGAAAAATGCGGCCCGGCCTGGATCGCCTTCAGCGAATACAAATGGGGCGACCTGACACTGCAGCGCTATGCTCAGGACGC
Organism: Chromobacterium sp. LK1; assembly: GCF_001043555.1. Taxonomy (NCBI): domain Bacteria; kingdom Pseudomonadati; phylum Pseudomonadota; class Betaproteobacteria; order Neisseriales; family Chromobacteriaceae; genus Chromobacterium; species Chromobacterium sp. LK1. Next base: position 2,181 of record NZ_LDUI01000040.1, read on the forward strand.
CAAGCTGCGCGCCGCCCGCATGCAGGCCATAGACCCCAAGGCCATGGCCGCCGGCAGTTCCAACGCCCACGGCACCACCGCCAGCAAGGCCGCGATCGAAGCGGTGATGGAATACCACCCCGGCTACCAGCCCGCCCAACTGGCCTACGACCCCAAGACCGATACCTTCAGCAAGGAAGACGGCAGCTACGACAAGGCCCGGGTGGACAAAAACTATACGCGCTACCCCATCCACGCGCGTCGCGGCAAGGCGGAGGAAAGCCTGCAATTCATGCAGGCGCGCGCCAAGAAAAGCAGCGGCAGCAATACCCCGCACATCCTGGCGCTGTGGGACGCCATCGGCACAGCCCAGGAGCTGAATGGCTATGTCAACGACAGCGCCGGCCTGGCATTGCTGTTCGCCGAGGAGCGTAGCTTCCAGCTGCACGCGATCCAGGCATTGGAAAACATCCGGAAATCACTGAGCGCCCAGGCCCAGGAAGGACAGGAGAAGTTCCAGGACGATATGATGCGGCGCGATACCGCCAGTTGGTACAACCCTGCCATCATGGCCCAGCGCCGCGCCGCCATCGCCAAGCTGCAAGACCCGGTGTTGAAACGGCAGCGCCTGGAGGTATGCGACCTACTGGACCAATGGGCTGGCTGGCAAATCCCGGCCTCTATCGCGCCCAATGAACTGGACGCCATCGACCTGCGCCGCGTCCCGGAGCCGCAACGCAGCCAGCAGATCGCCGCGCTCAAGGCCAAGGTGGCCGCCTTCCGAAACAAGCGCGGCGAATACTACGACAGCAATATCGAACAGGCCGGCGACCGCAGTTGGCCCAAATACCGCAAGAAAATCGACCCGGACCGCCTGTCCAACTTCCAGAAATTCCAAAACGAGCTGGACACCGCCATCCGCGAGCGCCAGAACAAAACCGTGGCCTCCCTGCTACGCTGGCTGCAAGCGCCCTTGTTCCTGGACACCTTGGAGGACTACCACGACGCAGACCCCAAGGACGGCATCGAGTTCGAAGCCGTCGTCGGCCACGCCATCAGCGGCATCAACGTCACCATCATCGGCCAGACCAAGCTGGAGGCCTGGGCCAACGATGTGTCGATAGCGCGCAGCAATATGCTTTACCGTGCGCTGGCGCTCAATCAGAAGAAAATAGAAGCCGAACTCAAGGCCGCATTGAAGGACGCCAAGCAGAACCAGAACACGCCGTATAGCGACGCGGCGGTGCGCACCATAGAAACCACCAAGAACTATTTCCAGAAGCTGCTGGACATGTACAAGGAAAACTCCGCCTTGTACCAGGCCAACATCGCCGCGGCCAGCCCTCAGGGGGACACCGTTTTCGGCGTCAGCCTCAAAACCGCGCGCACCGGGCAGATAGACCATGTGATCGTTACCGCCGGCAACGCCATCATCAAGGCCTTCGCGCCGGCCGCCGGCCGCGCCGGCGCCGCCCTAAAACTGGACAAGGCGGAAATCTATCTGGGCGAAAAGCTGCTGCAAATGGTATTGGCTTGCCGCTCCCTGGTCAGCACCGCCGACATCAAGGCGCTGGTGGCGGCAGAGTGTGCGGACAATGTCCAACGCAAAAAATTTAAAAAAGAACCCACCCCGCAAGCCAAATACAAGCGCTTGCAGAAGGCACTGCGCAAAGAGGCGGAATACCGCCGGACTCAGGGGGCCAAACTGCAAAAGGCCTACGATAAGCTGCGGGTGGACAAACCCAAAGACCATCTGGCCGTGGTCAAGGACGCCCGCCTGACCTTGCTGGTCATGATGATAGAAGGCGTCTACCTGGGACGTTTGTTGCTGCAAAACGAGAAGGACGGCGCGCTATACGCCAGCCTGGCCGCGTCCGGTATGGCACTAACCGCACAAGCCATTGACGTGATAAGCCTGCCTTTAAGCAAGATCATGCAAGCTGGAGAGCAAGCCCGCAGCATACAGCGGCTAAAACTGATGGGCGGTTTGTTGATGGCGGCATCGAATGGGATTGGGGTTTACCAAGATACCATCAGCGGGCTTCAAGCATCAAAGAAAGGCCAAACACTGATCTTTGGATTATATGCGGCAAAAGCGATGGCGGGAGGAATTGGTTTGGGAATGGCAGGATTATCCACATTCACTTATGCCGCACCTGTCATATTAAGAGTTAGCAGCAATGTAGCTATTGCAGAAACCGCTGCTGCGCTGGGGGCTCGCTCAGCAGCAATACTAGCGACGCGTCTTGTTTTTATGACCATTGGCAGTTGGGTAACATTAACTATTTTTGTTTTACAGGGCGTAATTTGGGCCTTGGAGGATGACGATTTGCAAATCTGGATTAGTCAAACTCCATTTGGCAAAGATAGCGAAAACCCCAAAGCCCCAAATAACATAAAAGACCTAACCCAATCACTAGAAAAAATATTCACAAAACCTAAAGCAAGCGAACAAATCTAGGAATAGTTCCATGCGCATAGATAGTACTGTTAGCCTAAACCCAAAGACGGGGTTAAGCAAATTAAGTGGCAAAATATCTCACTATAAGAGAACACGGGAGATGGCCAACTTTTTCTTTACAGATCGCGACCGTAACATCATGGGCTTGTCAGCCATCGCGGGGGCTCTGGCTGGTGCAGCAGGCATGGCGGCTAGCACTGCCAGAGATGCAACCAACCTACGCGAGCAGGCCGACTATGTCGAAATGATGATTAATGGGCAACCCGCCAAGGGCTGGGTCTGGTTTAGTCCATTTCAAGATGGAGATGAAGTTGAGCTAATTGGAACCCAACAAGATGGTTATTTTGAAATTATTGCAATAGCTCGCCCCAAAGATAGGGTTGTTGCACTTTATCCACATTGCTCCCGAGGTAAAAAAGCTCATATCAAGAATATTATAAAATGGTGGCTTGGCTCCATGACCATTTATATGTTTCTTATCTTCCCATTGTTAATTATGCTATTTTATTTAATTTCAGGCGAAAAGGATTCGTATTTTTTCCTGGACATCAACTACCTTTATATTTGTGCGGGCATGTACATACTCTCTGGGGCCTTTTCATTTATAAACGGAAAGAAGTTTATGATGTTCGTTCATGCGGCAACTCAAGTTTTTATAACATTAGACTTGCAAAATCCCGACGAAGTCAATCTACCTAAATTAACAAAACGCAAACCAGGCGACCCAGGGGTGTTCGGTGTGATGTATTTCAACTACTGACCCTGGCCCAAGCATAACCATGTCTGTAACAAACGACTTAGTTGCTCTTACGCCAACAATGCAGCCAAGCAAAATCAGTGGCAAAATTTCTCGTTATAAAAAAACACGAGAAATGGCCAACTTCTTTTTTACTGACCGCGACCGCAACATCATGGGCCTGTCAGCTATTGCAGGAGCCCTGGCTGGAGCTGCCGGCATAGCCGCTAGCACCGCTAGGGATGCAAGCAATTTACGCGAGCAAGCCGACTATATTGAGATGGAAATTAATGGGCTACCCGCCAAAGGCTGGGTTTGGTATAGCCCATTCCAAGATGGAGACATCGTCGATGTAATTGGCACACCGCGTAAAAATCATTTTGAAATTGTTGCCATTGCCCGCCCAAAAGATAGAATCATTGCACTTTACCCGCATTGTTCTAGGGGAAAAAAGGCTCACGTCAATGCCGTTGTTAAATGGTCATTGATATCAATATCCTTTTTAGTTGGCATACTTGTTCCATTTGTCTTTGCGGTAGTGGATTTGATCAATGGAAAACATGTTTTCTCCACGCTCGCCGATAGCAGCTATCTATATGTGGCACTAACGATGTACATTCTATTAGGAGCATATGCATTTATTTATGGCAGGAAATTCATGATGTATGCCCATGCAGCCACACAAATTTTTACAGCTCTAAACCTAAGCGAGCCTGACAAAATAGACCTTCCAAAACAAACTAAGCGTAAGCCAGGCGACCCTGGAGCATTCGGTGTGATGTACTTCAATTACTAGATCCTACTCTATCATGGCCATATCTCGCTCAAGCAGCTTAGCTCCTATCACACCCAGCATCACACTAAGCAAAATCAGCGGAAAAATATCGCACTACAAAAAATCGCGGGAGATGGCCAACTTCTTCTTTACCGACCGCGACCGCAACATCATGGGCTTGGCCGCCATAGCAGGAGCACTAGCCGGCGCAGCCGGCATGGCAGCCAGCACCGCTAGGGATGCAAGCAATTTGCGCGAGCAAGCCGACTATATTGAAATGGAAGTTAACGGGCAACCCGCCAAAGGCTGGGTTTGGTTCAGCCCATTTAAAAATGATGACGACGTAGAACTAATCGGCACATTTCAAAGAGACCATTTTGAAATCATTGCCATTGCGAGACCTCAAGATCGCACCATCGCCCTATACCCTCACTGTTCCCGAGGCAAAAATGCCCACATCACCACTGTCATAAAATGGTGGCTCATAGCAACAACTTTTTTGGTGGCCATATTTACTCCCGCATTACTAACTATATTTGAAGTTATCCGTGGGAAAGAAAAAATGCTTGGTTTTTTAGGTGTAGAATATTTTTACGCATCCATATTTTCGTACTTACTATTTGGAGCCTACTCGCTCGTCACTGGAAGAAAATTCATGATGTATGTGCACGCGACCACACAGGTTTTTAAAGCATTAGGGTTGCCAGACCCCGACAATATCGATCTACCCAAACGCACAAAACGCAAGCCTGGCGATCCAGGTGCATTTGGCGTGATGTATTTCAACTATTGAGCTTCCCGACATGGCGATGTCACCACCTAGCAGCTTAGCACCGACTCCATCAACGATGGAGCTAAGCAAAATCAGCGGAAAAATATCGCACTACAAAAAATCGCGGAAGATGGCCAATTTCTTTTTTACCGACCATGATCGCTGCATCATGGGCTTAGCCGCTATAGCCGGTGCACTAGCAGGTGCAGCCGGCATCGCCGCAAGTACGGCAAGAGATGCGGCAAACCTACGCGAAGAGGCCGACTATGTGGAGATGAAGGTCAATGGCCAGCTAGCGAAAGGCTGGGTCTGGTTTAGCCCCTTTCAAGCAGGCGATGAAGTAGAAGTCATTGGAACACAACGAGATGATTATTTTGAAATTGTGGCAATACTACGACCTAAAGATAGAATCATTGCGCTCTACCCCCATTGCTCCAGAGGAAAAAATGCGCATATAAAAAACATTATAAAATGGTGGGCACTTTCCGTATCTTTCATGTTGTTTTTATTATTTCCCGCATTTATCTTTATCGTAAATACTTTCACCAGTTACGATTTGATTAAACTATTCTTTGGCTTTGACCACATATACACCTGCATATTTTTCTACACCTTATTTGGACTATATTCTTTCGTAACCGGAAAAAGATTCATGATGTTTGTCAATGCGGCCACACAAGTATTCAAAACCATGGGATTGCCTGGCCCTGACAACATCGACCTTCCCAAAAAAACCAAGCGCAAACCCGGCGACCCCGGTGCGTTCGGCGTGATGTACTTCAACTACTGAACCCAATCTGGACGGCATGCCGTCCATTACGCCCTCACCACCATGGAATATACCGGCTTATATCAAAAATACGCCATCAATCGCCCCTTGACCCGATTGGAGCTTGAGCACGCCCTGAACATCCACCAGAAACTGGATTTGCCGCTGGCTTATCAGTTGGCCGTGATCAGGATCAACAACACTTATCTAGAGCTGGTGGACAAGTATTTCCGCTGGAAGGGCGTGATGAGCAGCGTGCTGCTGGCCTGCTTCTACATCATTCCCATCGGCTGCGCTTCTATCGCGCTGGATTTCATCCTGATTGCCAGCGGCGCCAGTCCCAGCCCCTACTATTCCCCGCAGCAGGCCTGGACCCAGGCCGTGTTGCTGCTGCTGTTCGGCCCCGGCTTGATAGGCAGCGCCTTGATCTGGCTGTTAAGAAAAGAGGCCTTCGCGCTGACCCACTACCCGATTCGGCTGAACAGGAAATCCAGGAAAATATTCGCGTTTCAGCCTGGTGGAAAGATCGTGGAGTTTGACTGGGACCACAGCTTTTTTTGCCTGGGCCTGGGCAAAAGCAACACCTGGGAGATTCAAGGCCACAAGCTGGATGTGGAAGGCAAGGTGTCCGCCACTTTCGCCTTCTCAGAGTTGGCGGTGGGGGCGAAAGACCGGGAGCTGCTGAAACAGCATTGGGAGTTCATCCGCCGCTATATGGAAGAAGGCCCGGCCAGCGTCATCCAGGAAGTCAAGGCTTGCCTGCCGATTGCCAACCAAAGAGAAGCCTTTTGCTTTGGAGTGCAGCGCAATGATTTTTATGTAAACTCCACGCCCTTGTCGGTGAGGCTGGCGTTTTTATTGATCTATATAGCCACCTATCCTGGCAGATGGCTTGCCATGCGGACAAGTAGCATCCCTGTCTGGCCCGAGAATGTGGAAAAGCAATGCCCAGTCGCCCCTGGAGATCCCTATTATCGCGATGCCTCAATGAACCCATGAGCCCATACAATTTTTAAACCCCCATGGCTAAACCCAAAAACATAACGCCATCGCCAAACGCGCCGTCCGTGGCGACCATATTTTTTTCATGGCTGATGGTTCCCTCTGCTCTTGCCATGACGTATAAGGCGAGCCATTCAAATGTAAAAACCTCATTGGCCATGGCCTCAGTCTATCTCGCCATCGCCATTCTTCTCACCGGAATCAATCTCTGGGTCATGGCGGTTCAGAAAAAAACCATTGTCGCCAGAGCCATTTCCTTCGCCACACTCGCACTGTCGGCGCTGCTTTTTCCCAGCATTTTCATTACCGCCGCCTACTACATTGGCAAGCCCGCCATGCCCGCAATGGCTTGCTGGTTTTTGTTTTTTCTCATTCCCATTAATAGCCTTAAAATCCATATTAAAGGATTTGACGAAGCCGTCGCACTGACCATATGCGAGTTTTCGAAAAAGGGTGGCGTTTCCATTTTTCTCATTGTCAACACCATTACGGATCGCAAAGCCTTTTTTATCAATAAGCTAGGCCAGAGCGGGCAAAGCATCGCGCTGCAACTTATATTTTTTGTCTCGATATTGTCCGGGTTTTTATTAAGGAACTATCACCCTGCCGCTTCCTCCCATCTTGTTGCATTAGGAATGTCATTTGTCTCCGCCCTGATCACGGAAGGCTTATTCGCCGCCTTGTTTTACTGCGGCGTTTTCATCTCCGCTCAGCATAAGCTCACCTGCCGCATACCCCCACTTTTTCATTCCCCCAAACAAGAAAAACAGCTACTCAAAAACGCGGCGTTGGCTCACTTCAAGACGAGGTCTTGAACGGGCGCCAAGGCCGCCCGTCATCTTATTGTCACCCGCCCGTCATCCGCCGCGCCTAAGCTGAGCGGTATGCCATCATCCCGGCCGCGCGCCATGAACCACCCCATTACCCAGCAGCAATACGGCTCGGACCAGGCCGGCTTGATCTGCGGCTTTTGTTTTCATCCGGGTGGCGCCGGCGAGGAAATCGATTCCGCCCAGGCGCAAGCCTGGCTGTGCGCGCCGCCGGACGGCGACGCCTTTCTATGGCTGCATTTCAATCTGGCCAATGCCGCCAGCGAGCGCTGGCTGCGCGCGGCCCTGCCCTTGCAGGAGGATTTTTTCGAGGCCTTGCGCGGCGGCTCCAACTCAACCCGCATCGAGTTGCTGGATCAGGCCTTGCTGGCGGTGATCAACGATGTGGCTTTCAGCTTTGGCCTGGCCTCGTCGGATATCGCCACCTTGTGGGCGCATGCGCGTCCACGGGTGCTGATCACCGCCCGCGTCAAGCCGCTGCATTCGGTAGACCGGCTGCGCGCGGCGGTGCGCGGCGGCGCGGCCTTCCGCTCGCCGGCGGCCTTGCTGGTGCATTTGCTGCAGAACCAGGCGGACGCACTGGCCGGCATTGTGCGCGCCAGCGGCGCGCAGGTGGATGTGCTGGAGGACAGGCTGCTGGCGCAAAGGCTGGACGATCAGCGCGCTCAGTTGGCGGCGATGCGGCGTTCCCTGGTGCGCTTGCAACGCCTGCTGGCGCCCGAGCCCAGCGCGCTGTTCCGCCTGCTGAACCGGCCGCCCGCCTGGCTGGACGCGGCCGACGCGCAAGCGCTGCGCCAATCGTCCGAGGAGTTTGCGCTGACGCTGAACGATTTGGCCGCGCTGGTGGAACGGATCAAGCTCTTGCAGGAGGAGCTGGCGGCGCGCCTGAACGAGCAGAGCAACCGCACCCTGTTCACGCTGACGCTGGTGACGGTGCTGGCGCTGCCCATCAATATCGTCGCCGGCTTCTTCGGCATGAATGTGGGCGGCGTGCCGCTGGCCAATCATCCGCACGGCTTCTGGGTGCTGGTGCTGCTGGTGGCCAGCTTCAGCCTGTTGGCTGGCTGGTGGGCTTTCCGCCGTCAGCGCGGCGTGTAGGCGGCGCTCACACAGCCTCGCCCGCCGGCGCGAACAAGCGCTGGCATAGAAAATCGACGAAGACGCGCAGCTTGGGCGACAACTGGCGGCTGGACGGCCACAGCACATGGAACATGCCGGTCTGGCCCAGGTAGGGCTCCAGCACGATTTGCAGCCGGCCGGCGGCCAGCGCGTCGCGCACGATGAAGTCCGGCAAGTACGCCAGGCCCTGGTTCTGGCTGGCGGCGCAGATCAACGCCTCGATATTGTTGCAGCTCATGGCGCTGCTGGGCGGCCAGTCCTGGCCCGCCGGCACGCCGTTCAATGCCCAGGTCTGCAGCTTGCCGGTGCTGGGGAAGCGGTAGCGCAGGCAGGCGTGATGGGTCAGGTCCTCCGGGCTTTGCGGCGTGCCGCGCTCGCGCAGATAGCCCGGCGAACCCACCACCAGCAGCCGGAACGGCCCCAAGGGCCGCGCCATCAGCCGGGAATCCGCCAATGGCCCGCTGCGCACCACCGCGTCCAGCCCCTCTTCTATCACGTCCACCATGCGGTCGGAGAAATCCAGGTCCAGTTCCACTTCCGGGTAGCGCTGCATGAAGTCCGGCAAGATGGGCAGCAGCATACGATAACCCACCACCGGCAGGCTGACCCGCAGTTTGCCGCGCGGCGCGGCGCGGCTCTGCGCCAGTTCGGCCTCGGCGTCGTCGATATCGTCCAGGATGCGGCGGCAGCGTTCGTAGAACAGCTCGCCCTCCGCCGTCAGCCGCACATGGCGGGTGCTGCGCTGGAACAGCCGCACCCCCAGTTTTTCTTCCAGCCGCGCCACGCTCTTGCCCACGGCGGACGAGGACACCCCCAGCGCGCGGCCGGCGCCGACGAAGCTTTGCGCCTCCGCGGCGCGCACGAAGGCGGCTAGGCTACTCAAACTATCCATGCCCACATCCTTATTGAGGAGTTTTTGTCCGCTTAATTTGGACACATCGCCTGTTTTTCGTCAATTGCCGCCAAATTATCATGTGTTCGCCCAACGACCATCCGCATCAGCCCGCCGGCTCCGCGCCGCGCGGGCGCTTGCCCCACTCTTTGAAAAGGCGAACTCATGCATCTTTCCAAACCGGCGCCCTCCCAGGGCCCCAATCTGCTGACCCTGGCCGCGGTATGCCTGGCCGCCCTGGCCATGCCGCTCAGCTTCACCGGCCCGGCGCTGGCGCTGACCGCGATAGGCCGCGAGCTGGGCGGCGACGCGCTGGCGCTGACCTGGGTCACCAATGCTTTCATGCTCACCTTCGGTGGCAGCCTGATGGCCGCCGGCGCGTTGGCCGATCAATACGGCCGCAAGCGGGTGTTTCTGCTCGGCGTCGGCCTGTTCTTCCTGTCCTCGCTGGGCTTGAGCCTGGCCGGCAGCCTGCTGTGGCTGGATTTGCTGCGCGCGGCCCAGGGTCTGGGCGCGGCGCTGTCCTTCGCCAGCGGCCTGGCGGCGCTGGCGCAAAGCTTCGCCGGCGCGGCACGCACGCGCGCCTTCAGCCTGATCGGCACCACCTTCGGCATCGGCCTGGCTTTTGGCCCCTTGCTATGCGGCTATCTGATCCAGGCGCTGGGCTGGCGCTCCATCTTCGTGCTGGCCGGCGCGGTAGGCCTGCTCGCCTTGGGCCTGGCCGCCTATTGCATGCGCGAATCGCGCGACCCGCAGGCCGCCGGCCTGGATTGGCCGGGCGCGCTCAGCTTCACGCTGGCGCTGAGCCTGCTGACTTACGGCGCGCTGGCGGCGCCGGAGCTGGGCTGGAGCAGCCCGCGGGTGATTGCCCTGCTCTTGGGCTCCGTAGCCGCGTTCTGGCTGTTCGTGGCGCTGGAGCGGCGCGCGGCGCGGCCGATGCTGGACCTGAGCCTGTTCCGCTATCCGCGCTTCGTCGGCGTGCAATGCCTGGCCGCCGCGCCGGCTTACGCCTTCGTGGTGCTGCTGGTGCTGCTGCCGCTGCGCCTGGTGGGCGCGGAAGGCGTCAGCGAGGCGGAGGCGGGCCGGGTGATGCTGGCCTTGTCCGCGCCCATGCTGGCGCTGCCGCTGTGCGCGGCCTGGCTGACGCGCTGGCTGTCCGCCGCGACGTTGTCCGCCGGCGGCCTGCTGCTGTGCGCGGCCGGCCTGTGGTGGCTCAGCCGCTATCCGCAAGTGTCCGCTCTGCAGCAGACCTTGTGGCCGCTGCTGTTGATAGGCGTGGGCATCAGCCTGCCCTGGGGCCTGATGGACGGCCTGGCGGTCAGCGTGGTGCCCAAGGAGCGCGCCGGCATGGCCGCCGGCATTTTCAGCACCACGCGGGTAGCCGGCGAAGGCATTGCGCTGGCCTTGGTGGGCGCGTTGCTGGCGGCGCTGCTGCAACAGCGTCTGGCCCTGATCTCCGCCGCGGCGCCCCAGGCGCTGGCCACGGCCGCCAGTCAGGGCGCGCTGGGCAAGCTGGCCGCCGTTGGCGAGCTGCTGTCCGGCCTCGCGCCGGAGGCGCTGAGCCAGGCTTATGCTTCCGCCTTCCAACGCCTGCTGACGGTGCTATCCGGCCTGACCGTGGCCAGCGCGCTGGTGGTGGCGCTGTTCCTGCGCGGCGTTGGACAAGAACACGCGGAGGAGACGGCGGCGGCGGACCCGGCGCTGGAATCCAGCGGCGGCTGAGCACCGGTTCACGACTACAGGCGCGGCCTCAATCCGTGGCGTTGACGATGGCGATGGAAAAACCATCCCAGCCCTTGACGCCCACGGTTTGCAGCGCGGTGGCGGTCAGCCTCGGCTCGGCGCCCATGTCCTCCAGGAAGCGGCGCACCCCGTGCACGCTGGGGTCCTGGCTGACCACATTGGCCACCGCGCCGCCGCGCGCCACATTGTCGCCGACGATGGCGGCGCCGGGGCGCGCCAGTTGCAGCGCCCATTCCAGATAGGCCGGGTTGTTGGGTTTGTCGGCGTCGATGAAGATCAGGTCGAAGGGCTCGCCCCCGGCCAGCAGCGGCAAGCTGTCCAGCGCCGGCCCTTCCCGCAGTTCCACCTTGTCCGCCACGCCGGCGGCGGCCAGATTGGCCCGCGCCGTGTCCGCGTGCGCAGGGTTGGCTTCCAAGGTCACCACCCGGCCGTCTGCCGGCAGCGCCCGCGCCAACCAGATGGTGCTGTAGCCGCCCAGGGTGCCGATCTCCAGCACCCGCCGCGCCCGCATCAGCCGCGCCAGAATATGCAGAAAGCGCCCTTGCAAAGGCGATACGTCTTGCGCCGGCAGGCCGGCGGCGGCATTCGCGGCCAATGCGCCATTCAAGGCGCGGTCCTCCACTTGCAGCGCGGTGGTGTAATAGCGGTCCAGGTCGCTCCATTCTGCTTGCATCGGCTTCTCTTGGCGCAACCGCCCCGGACGATGGCCCGGCTTGGCCGCGCATGATTGAAGCCACATGATAAGCGCATTTCCAGTTCCGCTGCCGCCCAGCCCGTCCTTGCGCCCAGGGGCGCTTCGCTCATGGGGAAGACCATGACGGACATCAAGACCGCGCAGATCGGCTGGCTAAGCCTGGAGCAAGGGGGCGCAGGCGCGCAATTGCGCGCGCAGCCAATCGTGGGCGGCGCTGCGGCCATGGCGCGCATGGCTGTACACCTTGAGGGTGTAGCACGGGATGTCGAACGGCGCGTCGTGGAGGACGATGGCCGCGGCCTGGCTCAAGGTCCGCGCCGCCAGGCGCGGCAGCGTCATGATCCATTCGGTTTCCGCGATGATGAAGGGCGCGGCCAGCACCGACGGCAATTGCAGCGCCACGTCGCGGCGCAGGCCCTGCCGCTCCAGCGCGCGGTCTATGCCGCCGCGGGTTTCGTCCCATGGCGTCACCACCACGTGGCGCGCCGCCAGATATTGCGCCAGGCTGAGGCGGTCGCGAATGCCGGGATGGCCGCGGCTGGCGATGGCCACATAGCGGTCTTCCAGCCAGTCGAAGCTTTCAATGCCGGCCGCCGGCTCGGCGATATCCTCCACATAGCCCAGCGCGAAGTCGATGCGGCCGGCGGCCAGGTCCTCGGCGGATTCGCGCCCGCGCGAATGCACCAGCTTGAAACGCACAGACGGCGCGGCCAGTTGCAGGCGCGCCAGCAAGCGCGGCATCACCGCGAAGGCGGTGTAGTCGGTGACCGCGATCACGAAGGCTCGCTCGCTGCGCTCCGGCTGAAAGCCGCCGGCCTCGGCCAGGCCTTGCGACAGCGTCTCCAGCGCGGCGCTCACCGCGCTGGCCAGGCGCTCGGCATAGGCGGTGGGCTGCATCGCGTGGCCGATGCGCACGAACAGGTCGTCGCCCAGCGCGGCGCGCAGCCGCGCCAGCGCATGGCTGAGCGCGGACGGGCTCATCGCCAGTTCGTCGGCGGCGGCGCTGACCGAGCGCCGCCGCAGCAGCGCGTCGAAAACCAGCAGCAGGTTGAGATCCAGCCGGCGCAGATCTGAATGCAGAATATTCATCATGACTTGAAAACAATGCAGCGCGTGCAGTTTGTGTTGACCGTAGTATACGGTTTTATTCCATTTCAAACCGACGAGTCATCACCATGTCCATCCATATCCGCCCCGCCCAGGCGCAAGACGCCGCGCTGATCCTGCATTTCATCAAGGAGCTGGCCGTTTACGAACGCGCCGGCGATCAAGTCGCCGCCACCGAGGATGACATCGTCGCCAGCCTGTTTGGCGCGGACAGCTCGGGGCAGGCGCTGATCTGCGAGGTGGACGGCGAGCCGGCCGGCTACGCCGTGTACTTCTACAGTTACTCCACCTGGCTGGCCAAGAAGGGCCTGTATCTGGAGGATCTGTACATCTCGCCGCGGCAGCGCGGCTGCGGCGCCGGCAAGCAGCTGCTGCGCCACCTGGCGCGGCTGGCGGTGGAACAGGGCTGCGGCCGCTTTGAATGGAGCGTGCTGGACTGGAACCAGCCCGCCATCGACTTCTACCTGTCCATAGGCGCCAAACCGCAGGCGGAATGGGTGCGCTACCGCATGGAAGGCGCCGCGCTCAGCGACTTCGCCGCCGGCTGAGAACCTGTTTACGATCTGCTGCGCGTCGGCGGGATGGATAGAAATGGGCGTTGAAACCGAGCTCAAAATGCTCATGCACCACCTGTACATTCCGCTTTTTCGCTCGTTTTCGCCTTGTCTCGCCTTAGCTCGCGAGATCGTAAACAGGTTCTGAGAAGGCGTTCATCCCTGACTTGAAGGGCCTGTTCACGCTGTCGCGATCTAGCGCCGCCTTGAACAGGCCCTTGCTCAAGCGCCGACCGTCAGCGTGGACCAGCCCACGCCGCCGGTCTTGCTCACGCGGATCTGCACCGGGATGCGTTCCTTCAACGCCTCCACATGACTGATCACGCCTATGGTCTTGCCGCCGGCGTTGAGCGCGTCCAGCGCGTCCAGCGCCAGTTCCAGCGTTTCGCCGTCCAGGGTGCCGAAGCCTTCGTCCAGGAACAGCGAATCGATCGAGGTTTTGTGACTGGCCAGGTCGGACAAGGCCAGCGCCAGCGCCAGGCTGACCAGGAAGCTTTCGCCGCCGGACAGGGTGCGGGTGTCGCGCGCGGCGTCGCCCTGCCAGCCATCGACGATTTCCAGCTCCAGTTCGCCGCCGGCGCGGCGGCGCAGCCAGTAGCGGCCATGCAAGCGCTGCAGATGGCGGTTGGCCAGCGCCACCAGGTGGTCCAGCGTCAGGCCCTGGGCGAAGCGACGGTATTTGTCGCCGCCGGCGGAGCCGATCAGGCCGCTGAGCCGCTGCCAGACATCGGCGTCGGCGCGCAGGCCGTCAATGCGGGCGAACAGCGCGCGCTGGCCCTCGCGGCGCTGGGCGTCGTCGTCCAGCAAGGCGCGCAAAGCGCCCTGCTCTTCGGCCAGCCGCTGCCGCTCCGCGTCCAGTGCCTGCATTTGCTCGCGCAAGGTTTCCTGCGGCGTTTCTGCCTGGCTCGGCAAGGTCTCCAGGCGCGCCGTCGCCTGCTGCCGCAACGCGGCGGCGCGCAGCCGTTCCTGCTCCAGCTCCCGCGCCAGCGCGCGCAGACGCTCGCGCTCCGCCTCCGGCAACGCCGCCGCCAGGAAGGCGGCTTCGTCCGCGAAGGGACTGGCGGCCAAGGCTTGTTGCCAGGCTTGCGCCGCCGACTCCGCTTGCAGGCCTTGGCGCTCCGCGAGCTGGCTCAAGTGTTCCAAGCCGCCCTGGTTTTGCGCCCGCGCGCCGGCCAGCTCCTCGCAGACGGCGACGGCCGCGCGCCAGGCCGCGGCGTCATCGTCGGCAAGGGGTGGCGGCGCGTCGTCCGGCAGGCCCAGCAGCCGCCAGCGCGCGTCCCAGTCCGCGACGGCGAGGCCGGCCTGACGCCATGCTTCCGCCTGGGTCTGCGCCGCGGCCGCGCCTGAACGCCGCTGCTGTTCCAATGCCTGCCAGGCTTGCCAGTCCGCGCCGCGTTGACGCAGCCACTCCTCCCCTTGCGCCGGAGGCGGCGCGGAAAACCCGGCGGCGACGATATCCGCGGCGAGGCGGCCGGCCTGTTCTTGCTGTTCCGCCTCGCGGCGCCGCAGCGCTTCCCGCAGCGTCTGCCGTGTCTGCTCCGCCGCGTCCAGGCTTTGCCGCTGCAAGGCCAGGCGCTGGCGCGCGGCCTGGGCCGCCTCGCCCTGGCGCTGCGCCAGCTGGCGCGCCTGCTCTCGCGCGGCTTCGGCCAGTTCGGCGGCGCGCAAGCCGCCTTCCAGCCCTTGTTGCTGCCGCGCCGCGTCCTGGCACACGGCTTCCAGCTTCCCGCCCTTCCAATCCCCGGCGGCCAAGCCCCACGACGCGGCCAGGTCCTGCCATTGTCCGCTCAGCTCGGCGCCACGCGCCTGCTGCCGTTGCCGCTGTTCATCCAGCTGGCGCAGCCGCGCTTCCAGGCCCGCCAGTGTCGCCGCCGCCTGCTGTCCCTGCTCGCGCAGCGTTTCCAGCGCGGCTTCCTTGAGCCGCAACGCCGCCGCGCTGGCGTCGACATCCAGCGCCTGGTAGGCCGCCAGCGCCGGGTGTTCGAGCGCGCCGCACAATGGGCAGGCCTCGCCCGGCCGCAGAGCGGCGCGGTGCTGTTCCAGGCTGCGGATGCGCTGTTCCTGCTCCAACAGCCGGCGCTTGTCCATCACTTGTTCCTGCGCCAGCCGGTAATCGGCGCGCAAGCCCCGCAGCGCGGCGTCCGCCTGCCCGCGCTCCGTCTCCAGCGCCGCGCCTTGCGTCTGCCGCGCCGTCTGTTCTTGTTCCAGCGCTTGCAGACCCACCGCCAGCGTCGTCAGCCGGTGCAGGGTTTCGCGCTGTTGCACCGCCTGCCGCCATTGTTCGCGCCAATCGGCCAGGCCGCGGCCATCCAGCGCCGCTTGCGCCGCCGCTTGCGCCTGCTGCAAGGCAGCGTCGGCTTCAGCCTGCAGCCGCTCCGCGCGCTCGCTGTCCGCGGTATGCTCGGCCAGCGCTTGCGCGTCGCGCCGGATCTGTTCGTCCGCCGCCGCCAGCTGCGCGGCGCAGCCCTCGCGTTGCTGCTCCAGGCCGCGCGCTTGCGCGAAGCCGGCGCTCCAGCGCTCCAGCAATTCGCCCAGCCGCGCATGGTGGCGCAGCCGTTCGGCGGCAGCCTCCTGCGCGTCCAGTTCGGCCTGTTGCGCGTCCAAGCGCTGGCGCAGGGTCTGCTCCAGCCGGCGCGCATGGCTCAGCGCCAGCCAGTGACCAGCCTGCCATTCCCGCTCCAGTTCCCGCCGCCGTTGTTGCTGCGCCAGTATTGCTTGCGCCAGCCGCTGTTGTTCCTCGCGCGCCAGGCCGGCTTCACGCCACGGCGGTTGCAGCCGCTGCGCCGGTTCGTCGCGGCGCAAGCGTTCCAGCTCCGGCTCCGCCTGCGCTTCGCGCTCGCAGGCCTGCCGCCAGGCCTCCTCGGCGCTGGCGCTGTGCCGCCGCGCCTGTTCCGCTTCCTCGCCAAGCTGCCAGCGTTGCCGCGCCTGTTCCCAGGCCTGCTGCGCCCGCGTCGCGGCCGCGCCCCGCTCCGTCAGCCGCGCCGTCATCTCCTCGCGTTGCGCGGCGTCCAGCAACTCCACCCCGTCTGCGCGCGCCTGCCATTGCTCCAGCTCCAAGCGCGCGTCGCGCGCGCGCTCGAACACCCGCTGCGAGATCAGGCCGTAGATTTCGCTGCCGGTCAGTTCTTCCAGCAGTTCGGCGCGCGCGTTGGCATCGGCGTTGAGAAAGGCGGCGAAACCGCCTTGCGCCAGCAGCATGGATTTGGTGAAACGCGCGTAATCCAGGCCGGTGATGTCTTCGATGCGTTTGAGCTTGTCCGCCACCTGGCTGCTGAGGATTTCGCCATCGGCGTCGGCCAGTTCCACCTTGGGCGCTTGCAGCGCGCCGTCGGCCTTGTCGCGGGCGCGGCGCTGGCTCCAGAACGCCCGGTAGCGCCGGCCCTTGACCTCGAACTCCACTTCCGCCAGGCAGTCGGCCGCGTGGCGGCTCATGATTTCATTGCTGCCCTGGGTGATGGCGTCCAGCCGCGGGGTTTTGTGATAGAGCGCCAGGCAGATCGCGTCCAGCAAGGTGGATTTGCCGGCGCCGGTGGGGCCGGTGATGGCGAACAGGCCGCTGCCGGCTAAGGGTTCGGCGCTGAAGTCCAGCTTCCACTCGCCTTGCAGCGAATTAAGGTTTTTCAGGCGCAGCGTCAGTATCTTCATGTCCGCTCCTCCTGCAGCGCGGCCAGGGTTTCGCGATAGCGCAGCCGCAATTGCTCCTGCAGCGGCGCGTCCAGCGTTTCCAGCGCCAGCCGGCGCTCGAACACGTCCAGCGGCGTCAGTTCGGCCAGGGTTTCGCCTGCAACCGCGGCCATGCCGGCGGCGGCCTGGCCACGCTCGCGCCGCACGCGCAGCAGCTCCAGCGGCAGGCCGTCGCACAAGGTCTGCACGCGCGCGGCGAGATCGCTCAAATAATCGTCGACGCCGACCACCACTTCCAGCCATACCGGGCGCTCGGCGCTGCCGGCCTCGGCCGCCCGCGCCAGCAGCGCCGGCAGTTGCGCCAGGCTGCCGCGCACCGAGCACAAGGGCTGGAAACAAGGCACCGGCAGCGGCTGGACCTGGCGAAGGCCATTCTCGTCCAGTTCCACCAGCAGCACTTCCTTGCGCTGTCCGGCTTCGTCGAAGCTGAGCGGGATGGGTGAGCCGCTGTAACGGATGTGCTGATGGCCGCCCACTTGCTGCGGCCGGTGAATATGGCCGAGGGCGATATAGTCGGCCGGCGGGAAGGCGTTGCTGGGAAAGGCTTCCAGCGCGCCGACGTAGATTTCGCGCACGGACTCGCTGGCGCTGGCGCCCACCGTGGTCAGATGGCCGCTGGCGATGATGGGCAGCGCCAGGCCCAGCTCATCGCGGCGGCGCTGCGCTTGCTGATACACCTGTTGGTAGCGTTCGCGGATCGCATCCTGCAGCGACTGCTGCTTGTGTTCGGCGCTTTGGCCGGCCTGGCTGCGCAGCACGTCGCGCGGGCGGATATAGGGCAACGCGCACAGTAAGGCGCCCGGCTCGCCGTCGCGGCGCCGGAGAATCAGCACTTGCTCGGCCGGGTCGGCACTCAGCGCCGGCACCACGCTGGCGGACAGATAGGACAGCAAGGCGCGGCTTTCCGCCAGCGTGGCCACGGAGTCGTGATTGCCGCCCAGCAACACCAGCTGCACGCCGGCGCGGTGGGCGGCGGCGATCAGGCCGTTGTAGAGCTCGCGCGCGTAGCTGGGCGGCGCGCCAGTGTCGAAAATGTCGCCGGCCACCAGCACCACGTCGGCCTGCCGGCATTCCGCCTGTTCCAACAGCCAGTGAATGAAGGCCTGGTGTTCCGCCTGCCGGGTCTTGCTTATGAAATGCTGGCCCAGGTGCCAGTCCGAGGTGTGAAGAATGCGCATGCCGGCCGCTTTGTGGAATCGATGCCCGGCAGTTTACCGGCTTGCCGCGTCCCGTCCAGCCCCGGACGCCGGCTCAGTCGCCCCACTTCAGGCTGAGGCCCAGTCCCTGGCAGTTGCTGTCGTCCGGCGCGCAATTGCTGTTGCGGGTGCTCAACTGCAAGGCGCTGTCCGCGCATTGCGGTGCATACGGGTCCTGATCGCAATGCTTGGCGCTACCCATGGGCTGGGGCGGCGCGGGGGCGTAGGCGCGTTCGGCGCCCTTGGGCTGGCAATAGGCATAGCCGGGATGGCTTTGGCAGTCCACCGGCGTCTTGGGCTCCTGCTTGCTGCGCAGCGCCTGGTCCGCCAACTGGCGGGTGCGCTCGGACGGCGGGTAGTTGAAGCGCTTGCTGTCATAGCCCAGGCTCCAGCCCGGCGGCGGCTTGGCCGCGGGGCTCGCCGTTTTGGGCGGCGTCGGCTTGAGATCCAGGTCCAGCGCCAGGCTGGGGCCTGCCAGGCCCAGCGCGGCCAACAGCAGGCCAAGGGATAAAGTGGGAGATGCGCTCATCGGAACCTTTCTCCGTTCCGCGGTATGGACTGCCCGCGCCTAGGCGCGGCGGGAAGGGAACGGTGTCAATGAAAACAGGATAGAGCCAGGATGGCACGGCCAAGTTCCGCTGTCCGGCGCTCCGATATGAACAGATGGCATGCTGCACGCATGGACAGCGCCGCCCATCGCGCCCAGAATGCCGCTGAAATCAACCAACCCTCGCCCAGCGTCATGCACCAAGCCGAAGCCCTAGCCCTGTTGCGCCGCATCGATCAACGCGTGCGCCAGCAATTGGCGCCGCAAGCCACCGCCATCGATCAACAAGCCTTATACCCGCAAGCCATGCTGCGCGGCCTGGGCGACGACGGCGCCTACGCCGCCTTGCTGCCGGCCGAGCACGGCGGCAGCGGCCTGGGCCTGGCCACGCTGATGGCGGCCATCGCCGAAGTGGGCGCGGCATGCGGCAGCACCGCCTTCCTGGCCTGGTGCCAAAGCGCCTGCGTCTACCTGCTGCTTCACGCCGCGCCGCGCGCCGAGTTGCAGACCATCCTGGCCGAACTGGCCGCCGGCCGCCGCCTGGGCGGTCCCGGCTTGTCCAATGCCATCAAGCATCTGGCCGGGTTGGAGCCGATGCGCTTGCGCGCCGAAGCCTGCCCGCAGGGCTATCGGATCAGCGGTGAGCTGCCCTGGGTGTCCAATCTTGGTCCCGGCCACCTGTTCGCCGCCGCCGCGGCCTGCGCCGACGGGGACAAGCTGGCCTTCCTCGTCGACTGCGACACGCCGGGCGTACAACTGAACGCCGGCCCGCCCATCGCCGGCATGGGCGGCACCCGCACATTGTGTGTGAAGCTGGATCAGGTCCTGATCACGCCGGAGCGGGTATTGGCCGAACCGGCCGCCTTCGCCGGCTTCATCCGGCGGGTGCGCCCCGGTTTCGTGCTGGCGCAGGCGGCGGTGGGCTTGGGCATTGTGCAGGGCTGCCTGGACGATATCCTCGCCGCCAACCGCCGCGACGGCGAGCAGAACCGCTGGCTGGACCATTCCTATGATGAGTTGGCGGCGGAACTGGCCGTGCTGTGGCGCGAGGCCAAGACGCTGGCGCCGCTGGCCGAGGCCGGCCAGCTGGCTGCGCCGCGCGTGCTGCGGCTGCGCGCCGAGGTCAGCGAGCTGTGCCTGCGCGCGGCGATGTCGGCCCAGCTGCACGCCGGCGCCGCTGGCTATTTGCTGTCGCACCCGGCGCAGCGCCGCTTGCGCGAGGCCAGCTTCATCGCCATCGTGACGCCGACGCTGAAACAGCTGCGCCGAGAGATCCATCTGGCGGAGCAGACCCAGCCGGCTTAGAACCTGTTTACGTTCCAGCAAGCAAGAGCGAAACAAGGCGAAAACGGCTGAGAAATGAGCATTTCGAAGCCGTACTCACCCTGCGACGTCTCACGAAGCGCAGCAGACTTTGAACAGGCTCTTAGAAAAGGTTTGAGATCCGTCGCTCCGCCGCGAGAGCGGCGCGCGCCATCCTGCTTATGCTCGGGCTTTCAACTCGGCGGATGAGGAATATCGATTGGCGCACGGCGGCGCTCAGTGGCGCAAAAAGGCGAACAAGGCCACCAAGGCGATACAGGCAATCAGCGCCGCATGCAGCAAAGCCTCCTCCTGGCGCGCGCTGGGCCGCCATTTGAAGTGGCGCTTGGCGTCAGCCAGCGGCAACTGAGGAGAAAAATGCTGGTAAACAGCGCTGTGACTTCGATCTGCGGAATCAGGATGGCCGCTTTTCATGAGAAATAACTCTGAAGTTGTCGGGTGTAAGCAATTTTACACCCGCCACTCTATGCTTTTTACATTTTTTATACAAGCGCGGTGAGCTGACCGTTGGGCACGGCGATTTTCCGCGCCCGGACTGATCCAGATCAAATTCCGCCGGCTCTCCCTTCAAAACCCATCAGCACATTGACGGCATTGACGCCGATATCGTCCACCATATAACCACCCTCCATCACGAATAGCGTGGGCAAGCCCAGGCCACCCAGGGTTTCGCCCAGGCGCAGGAAGTCCTCGCTCTCCAGGCGGAACTGGCTGATCGGGTCTTCCTTGAAGGTGTCCACCCCCAATGACACCACCAGCGCGTCCGGCGCATAGGCGGCTACTCTCCCGCAGGCGTGGCGCAAGGCCTCGCCATAGGCCGGCCAGCCAGTGCCATGCGGCAGCGGGTAATTATGATTGAAGCCCAGACCGGCGCCGGCGCCCACCTCGTCGCGATGGCCGGAAAAATATGGATAGGAAGATTTGGGATCGCCGTGCAGGGACAGGAACATCACATCGTCGCGCTGGTAAAAGATGCTCTGCCCGCCATTGCCATGGTGGTAATCCACGTCCAGCAGCGCCACCCGGCGCGCGCCGCCGTCCAGGCAGGACTGCACCGCGATCGCGGCATTGTTCAGATAGCAATAGCCGCCCATATACTCGGCCGCCGCATGATGGCCGGGCGGCCGGCACAACGCGAAAGCGCTGCTCTCTCCGGCCAGCAAGGCGTCCATGCCGGTCAATGCCAGGTTGGCGCTGGCGCTGACCGCGCGCCAAGTGCCGGCGGTGATCGCCACGCCGGCGTCCATCGCGTAGAAACCCAGCTTGCCGTCAATGAACTCCGGCTCGATATCGCTGCGCAGGTCGCGCACCGGCCAGATCAGCGGCAAGGCGTCGTGACTGCGGCCGGTGGCCGCCCACTCGTCCCAGGCTTGCTCAAGAAAACGCACATAGCGCGCGCTGTGCACCCGCGCATAGCGCGCGCTGTCATACTCTCCCGGCGCCGCCACCGGCCCCAATCCCATCGCCCGCACCCGCGCCAGAATGGTGTCCGCGCGCCCCGGTTGCTCGAAACAGGGCATCAACACGCCGTCCTTCAGTTCGCAACCGTGATGCAAATGATGCGCATCGCTGTAAATCGTCAGCATTCTCCACCCTCCCTTTAATCGCGATAGCGAAAGTATGCGCCCAGGCCATGGCAATAGTTTTGCTTTTACGCCTCCCATAGCGCTAATCTTGAGCAAAAATAGACTCTTAAAAAGCGATGATTGAGCATGAATAGACTCAAAACCCCGCTGGATGATACCGATAAAACGCTGCTGCGCTTGCTGCAGCAAGATGGCACCCTCTCCAACCCCAAGCTGGCGGAGCGGCTATCCCTCAGCGTCACGCCGTGCTGGCGGCGGCTGAAGCGCCTGGAGGAAGCCGGCTATATCAAGGACTATCAAGCCAATCTGGACCGCCGCAAGCTGGGCTACGATGTGCTGGCCTTCGTGCGGCTCAGCTTCGGTGAGCACGCCGACGATGCGCCCAACCGCTTCGAGCTGCAGATGCAGGAACGTCCGGAGGTGCTGTCCTGTCACAAGATCACCGGCGACGCCGACTACCTGCTGCAAGTGGTCGCGCCCAGCCTGGACGCCTACAGCGACTTCATCGAAACCGTGCTGCGCAAGACGCCCGGCCTGCACGCCATTCATTCCAGCCTGGCGCTGCGCGAGATCAAGGCCGGCAGCCGCTTGCCCATCTAGCCCTGGAAACCCGCCCATGATCATCGTCCATCATCTGAATAATTCGCGCTCGCAGCGCGTGCTGTGGTTATTGGAAGAACTGAACCTGCATTACCGGGTGCAGCACTACCAGCGCGACCCGGTCACCCTGCTCGCGCCGCCCGAACTGAAGGCGGTGCATCCACTCGGCAAATCCCCGGTAATCTGCGACGGCGAGCTGACGCTGGCGGAATCCGGCGCCATCATCGAATACCTGGTGGACAGCTATGGCTCCGGCCGGCTCAAGCCCGCGGCCGGCACGCCGGAAAGCCACGACTACCGCTTCTGGCTGCACCATGCGGAAGGCTCGCTGATGCCGCCGCTGGTGATGAGCCTGGTGCTGTCACGGCTGGAACAGCCGCCGGTGCCCTGGTGGCTGCGCCCGCTGGCGCGCAAGCTGGCCGCCGGCGTCCGCGGAGCTTATCTGCAACCGCTGCTGACACAGCTGCTGGCTCATGCCGACCGGCAGCTGGCGCGCACCGGCTGGTTCGCCGGCGCCGCCTTCAGCGCCGCCGACATCCAGATGAGCTTTCCGCTGGAAGCGGCGCGCGCGCGCGGCGTCTTGAACGCCGAGCACCCTCGCGCGCTGGACTTCCTCTGCCGCATCCACGCGCGCCCGGCCTACCGGGCCGCGCTGGAACAAGGCGGACCTTACGCTTATGGCGCGGATTGAACCTCTGGCAATTGCCGCCTATATCAAACCACGTCAATAAAATCGCGCCACGCCAGCATGAAATAAGGCCCGCCCATTTTGATTCCTCATGCTCGTCGCTTATTTAGTGTTGCGGCGCACACAAAAGCACAAAAAAGTTTGATTCAGGATTGCCTAGCGCCAAAAAGCCCCCTATAATCCGAGCATCTTAAATACTGCAAAGGTTCATCGTGGACAACGACGGAAGTAGTCGATCTTGTATCGCAACGCCGTCTTGCAGGATTTAGCAGACTCTCATCTCTGCCACATCCTGCAATGACAGGGTGTGGTGTCTAAACATCCGGAGTAAGACTCAACAGCGGCACGCCTGATCAAGCCGCTGGCAGCATCCGGACCCCAGGCCCAAGGGCCAACCCCAGACATCGCCAGACTCGCGCCACGCGGGCGCCTTATCCGCCTGATCGCGCTTGACCGCCCCTTTACGGCGTTTGCCTTCGGATTTCGTCGCGTCCTCCTTGCATCGCAACGGGGGGAATACCATGCGCTTGATCACCAAACTGGCAAACCTGCTGCGCCCAGGCAAAATCGCCGCGCCAGCCGCCGTTTACCAATTGAATATTTTCTGCGTGCACGCCGATCTGACCATGCTGCGCGTGCAAGCCGCCAAGCAGCTGCATGCACACGGCTTGGAGGTGGAACGCATCGCCTTGACCGCCGGCGACAATGAGCTGGCCTGTCTGAGCGTGCTGTTCACCTGCCCTGACGCGGCCAGCCGCAGCCTGAACCAGCTGGCGGCTCATTTCTGTCAACTGCCGCAGGTCAATCGGGTACACTGGGCGCGCCATGCGCAACGCCCGCGCGTGCCCAACCGCGCCTTTCTATTGGCCCAGCGGGCCAATCTGGCGCACTGAACCCTCACTTGGCGGCCACCGGCCGCCTGATAACCGCCGCCCGGGGTGCCCCGGCGCCACTTTAAATCGCAAACGCTGCCCGCCAGCAGGAGGTTCTGATGTTGATTGAAGACCCTGAACCGCGACCGTGCCGGCCCATGGCGAATTGCTGATCTGAGCCTCTCCCTTATTGCGACAGCGGGACTGGCCAATTAGCCGCCGCCGACCATCGCAAACGACCATTGGATTTATTTTCATTTCTGCGTCTATAAAACACAGAAGAGAATAATGCTGCCTGTCGCATTTTCAAATAGAAAATGAGGGAGTGAAATATGCGCCCAAATAAACTGGCTTGGTTATTTAATTACCTTGTCCGCACCCCAGCCAAACGCCAAAACGAAACCAGCTGCCACCTGAACGTAACATGCGACATCCCGGTGATTACCGCGCTGCGCAAGCAATTGTTCTGGGAAATGCACATGCTGGGCCTGGCGGCGACCCAAGTCACCATCACGCCCGCGGCCAGTGCCGGGCAAGCCTGCCTGAGCGTAAAGCTGGAATGCCCGCCCGCTCTGCGCAAAGCCTTCAATGAAATGGCCTTGCGCCTGAGCAAGATGCCGGAAATCCATCGCGTGCGTTGGGGGCGCCGCAAGTCGGAACCCCGCTCGCCGGCCCGACGCTGGGCCATCAGCGCCTGAAGCATTCGAATCCATCCTCCAATAAAGGCCAGCCATGTCTGAAGAACCGGAACCTCGATCTTGCAGACCCGAGGCCGCCCGCCCCGCCTGATCTCCGCCGCCTGACGGCGGCGTGAGCGGCGCGCGCGCCTCGCCTCCGTCAAACCAAGCCCTGTTATTGCATGCCGCAAGGCAGGGGGCGGCACGTCCGCACGCCGCGGACGGCCATCGCCAGGAGATCGCCATGAACGACATCATCCGCCACAACATCCGGCCGCAGCGCTACCAGCTGTCGGTCATCTGCCCCACGCAGGCGGTCAAATCCGTGCGCAGGGAAATCCGCAGCGCCGCGCAGGGACACGGCTTGAAAGTGTCCAGCTGGAACGAAACCCTGCTCGCCGGCGAATGCCACGCCTCCGGCGCGCCGGCCAACTGGATGCTGGCCACCGAATTCCGCTCCCGCGGCGATGCTTCCATGCACTTTCTGGAAGCCGTCATGCAGCGGCTGGGCAATCTGCCGCTGACCCGAGTGCGGCTGGACATCCTGCCCGGGCACAGCCGCCCGGAGTGGTCCAACACCGTGCGGCCGCTGGCCCTGGGCTGAGCTGCGGGCGGCCGCCGATTCAATCCCCTCTCACCATCTCATTTGCAAAGGAAACACCACATGACCGACGACAGTTACCCGCTACCGCCCGCCCTGCACACACCGACAACAAGGCAGGCGGGCGCCCACTTCCAAACCAGAATATCCGCGACACCCGCTGCGCTGCGCCCGCCAGACATCCGCCCCGCCTGACCCGGCGAAGACCGATGCTGCGCCGGGCCCCGCGCAGGAGACATGAAATGACGAAACACACCACCAGCCGGCACAAGCTGAAAGGCTATGTCGCCACCCCTGGCGCAAAACAGGAAAAACCGGCCATCCGCGCGGTACAGGAAGCCGAAAGCTCCGTGGAAGAAACCCTGCAACATGTGCGCGGCCATCTCGACGGCCTGACCATGGCGGAAGCGCATCAGCGCTACGCCCAGTTCGGACCCAACGAGGTGGCCCACGACAAGGCTCCGCACCCGCTGATCCAGCTGGCGCAGGCCTTCAACAACCCCTTTGTCATCGTGCTGATGGTGCTGGCCGCCATCAGCTATTTCACCGATGTCTATTTCGCCAGCCCCGGCGACGAGGAATGGACCGGCATCATCATTCTGCTGACCATGGTCGGCATCAGCGGCCTGCTGCGTTTCTGGCAGGAATTCCGCTCCGCCAAGGCGGCGGAAAAGCTGAAATCGCTGGTGCGCAACACCGCCACCGTGCAGCGGCGCCCGGCCAACGGCAGCAGCCCGATCCGCCAGGAAATCGCGATGAGCGAGCTGGTGGTGGGCGACATCGTCCACCTGCAGGCCGGCGACATGATTCCGGCCGACATCAAGCTGATCGAATCCCGCGATCTGTTCATCAGCCAGGCGGTGCTGACCGGCGAGGCCTTGCCGGTGGAGAAGTACGACACCCTGGGCGCGGTGGCCGAGAAATCCGCCAACGGCCAGGCCAAGGGCGACGCCGATCTGCTGGACCTGCCCAATGTCTGCTTCATGGGCACCAATGTGGTCAGCGGCAAGGCGTCCGCCATCGTGGTGGCCACCGGCACCGACACCTATTTCGGTTCGCTGGCGCGCAATGTGGTCAGCCACAAGCGGGTGGAAACCAGCTTCGACCGCGGCGTCAACAGCGTATCCTGGCTGCTGATCCGCTTCATGCTGGTGATGGTGCCGGTGGTGTTCATGATCAACGGCCTGACCAAGGGCGACTGGATGTCAGCCCTCACCTTCGCGCTGGCGGTGGCCGTGGGCCTGACCCCGGAAATGCTGCCGATGATCGTGTCCGCCAACCTGGCCAAGGGCGCGGTGGCGATGGCGCGGCGCAAGGTGGTGGTCAAGCGTCTGAACTCGGTGCAGAACTTCGGCGCGATGGACGTGCTGTGCACCGACAAGACCGGCACCCTGACCCAGGACAAGATCATCCTGGAACACCATTACAATATCCATGGGCTCAAGGACGAAGGCGTGCTGCAACTGGCTTGGCTGAACAGCTTCCACCAGAGCGGCATGAAGAACCTGATGGATATTGCCGTGGTGGAGCACGCCGATGAGCTGGGCAGCCGCGTCAAGCCCAGCGGCTACAGCAAGGTGGACGAAATGCCGTTCGATTTCGTGCGCCGCCGGCTGTCGGTGATCGTGGAAAACCAGCGCGGCCGCCAGTTGCTGATCTCCAAAGGCGCGGTGGAGGAAATGCTGGCCGTCTCCAGCCATGTGCAGGACGGCGAGCAAGTAAAGCCGCTGAGCGAGGAAGATCGGGCCGCCCTGCTCAAGCGCAGCCAGGACTACAACGCCGAAGGCTACCGCGTGCTACTGGTCGCTACCCGCGACATCCCCGCCGAAGAAGCCAAGCGCAACTACAAGACCAATGACGAGGCCCAACTGGTGGTGCGCGGCTTCCTGACCTTCCTCGACCCGCCCAAGGACTCCGCGGCGCCGGCCATCCGCGCGCTGAAGGAATACGGCGTGGCGGTCAAGGTACTGACCGGCGACAACCCCATCATCACCGCCAAGGTATGCCGCGAAGTGGGCCTCAGCCCCGGCGTGCCGCTGGTGGGCAAGGACATCGACCAGATGGACGATGTGGCGCTGTGCAGCGCGGTCAAGCACACCACCATCTTCGCCAAGCTGACTCCGCTGCAGAAATCGCGCGTGGTCAAGGCCCTGCAGACCAACGGCCACACCGTCGGCTTCCTGGGCGACGGCATCAACGACGCGCCGGCGCTGCGCGACGCCGACGTCGGCATCTCGGTGGACAGCGGCGCGGACATCGCCAAGGAAACCGCCGACATCATCCTGCTGGAAAAGAGCCTGATGGTGCTGGAAGAAGGCGTGATCAAGGGCCGGGAAACCTTCGGCAACATCCTCAAGTACCTGAACATGACCGCCAGCTCCAATTTCGGCAATGTGTTCTCGGTGCTAGTGGCCTCGGCCTGGCTGCCGTGGGAGCCGATGCTGGCGATGCACCTCTTGATCCAGAACCTGGTCTACGACGTATCGCAGATGGTGCTGCCCTGGGACAAGATGGATCCGGAGTTCCTGAAGAAGCCGCGCAAGTGGGAAGCCAACAACATCAAGCGCTTCATGCTGTGGCTGGGCCCCACCTCCTCGGTGTTCGACATCACCACCTACACGCTGATGTGGACGGTGTTCGGCGCCGGAGCCGCCTACTACGCCGGCCTGGCCCACGGCGTCAGCGACGGCGGCGCCAGCATCATGCACTCCGGCTGGTTCATCGAAGGCCTGGTGTCGCAGACCCTGGTGGTGCACATGCTGCGCACACGCAAGATCCCCTTCCTGCAAAGCACCGCCTCGTTGCCGGTCCTGCTGTCCACCTCGGTGGCCATCGCCATCGGCTGCTACCTGCCGTTCTCGCCGCTGGCGGACAGCATAGGCTTCGTCAAGCTGGACCCCAGCTACTTCTGGTGGCTGCTGGCGACCATGCTGGGCTATATGACGCTGACCCAGATCGTCAAAACCCTTTACATCAAACGCTACGGCCGCTGGTTCTAAGCCAGTGCTCCAAAACCGTCCCAACCCCGCTTGCGCGGGGTTTTTTTACGCCGGCGCCGGCCATTCCCAGCGTCTTGCCGCGCTGGCACAATCGCCCCATCCCTCACGATAAGGAAATCCCATGCATCTGCCCTCTTTGCGCCGCGCCCAGCAAGGCCTGAAAAGCCTGCTCGCGCTCTCCATCGCCCTGTTCGGCCTGCTGGCGGCCAGCGGCAATATGCTGGACTACGACAGCAATTGGCAGTTCGTCCGCCACGTGCTGGCGATGGACAGCATGGAAGCCTGGTTCGGCGGCCAGGCGCTGAAGAGCCGCGCCATCACCGATCCCGGCTGGCAGCAAGCCGCCTACCTGGCCATCATCGCCGGCGAGCTGCTGTTCGGCCTGCTGTGCGCCTGGGGCGGCGGCCAGATGCTGCGCGGCGCGCTATGCGGCCGCGAGGACGCCTATCTGCGCGGCAAGACCTGGTTCACGCTGGGCTGCATTCCGGCGCTGCTGGTCTGGTATACCGGCTTCGCGGTGATAGGCGGTGAATATTTCGCGATGTGGGCCAATCAATGGAACGGTCAAATGAAGGCCTACGCCTTCATCGGCTTCATCCTGCTCAGCCTGGTCTATCTGTCGCAGCCGGAAGCGGCGGCGGACTAAGCTCGCGGGCAAGCGGGCGTCCCCTCGTATATCATGAACCATGCCGACTCCCTCGCCCGCGCCATGATTGCCCGCCGCCGCCCCTTGCCCGCCCGCATCAGCCGCGGGCTGCTGGTTTTCGCCACCGCCGTGCTGCCCCTGCTGGTAATCACCCCCATCGTCTATTGGCAGGAAAGCCAGCGCTTGCGCCAGCAAGCCATCATCCAGGCGGACCAGGCGGAAAACATGCTGGACATGATGCTGGCCTATGCCGAACAGGCCGCTGACAAGGTGCTCCCGCTCACCGGCCGGACCTGCGGAGCGATCGAGCAAGAGCTGCGCCGCCAGGTGACTGTGGTGCCCTTCATCCGCAGCGTGACGCTGGAGCGCAATGGCGTCCTCTATTGTTCTTCGCTGTTCGGCGTCTACCATCAGCAAACCTCGCCGCCGGAGCCGGCGCGGCCGGGCCAGAACCTGCTGCTGCTGCCCGGCAACGCGCTGACGCCGGGACGGCCGCTGATCATCTACCGCAAACGCCCCAAAGAAATCGCCGTGCTCATCGCCATCGACGGCATTCATTTGCAGTTCAGCCTGGACATGGCCAGCGATCATGGCCCGGTCTATATGCAGGTGGGCCGGAACTGGATCGGCCCCGATCACGCGGTCCACGCCGGCCCCAGCCCCCGTTTCGACCTGGTGACGATAGAACAGCAGTCCGCCCACTATCCCTATAGCGTGATCACCGGCTTTAGCCGCCGCGATCTGTATCGCCAGCTCGGCAGCAGCTATGAGCTGGTGTTTTTCAGCATGGCGGCGCTGGGCCTGGTGCTGGCCGCGGCGCTGCAATGGCAGTTGAACCGGCCGGCCTCCCCCACCGTTGAGCTGCAGCGCGCGCTGGACAATGGCGAATTCGAGGCCTTTCTGCAGCCGGTGGTGCGCGCCGACGGACTGGCCTGGCATGGAGCCGAGGCGCTGATGCGCTGGCGCCACCCGCGCGATGGGCTGATCCGGCCGGATCTGTTCATTCCGCGCGCCGAGGACTGCGGCATGATCGTGCCGATGACGCGGCGGATGATGCATCAGCTGGCGCGCGCCCTGGGCCGGGCCGGCTTGCCGCCGCGGTTCCATTTGGGCATCAATATCACCGCCGCCCATTTGCGCGACGACGCGCTATTGGACGACTGCCGGCAGTTCCTCGCCCATTTCCCGCCTTGCGGCCTGAATCTGGTGCTGGAGCTGACCGAGAGAGAGATGGTGGAGCCGACGCCGGAAGCCTGCGCGCGGCTGCAGCGCTTGCGGGAGCTGGGCGTGATGATAGCGATAGACGATTTCGGCACCGGGCATTCCAGCCTGGTGTATCTGCAGCAGCTGCCGCTGGACGGCATCAAGATAGACAAGAGCTTCACCGCCAGCATAGGCGCGGACGCGCCATCCAGTCACATCGTGGACAGCGTGGCGGAACTGGCGCACAAGCTGGAATTGCAAATCGTGGCGGAGGGCGTGGAGACCGAGGCGCAACGCGCCTATTTGAGCCGGCTGGGCGTGGGCTGGTTGCAAGGTTATCTGTTTGCCAAGCCCATGCCGCTGCAGGAGTTTCTGCAGCGGCCGGAGCTGGACGCCGTGCGCGCGGCGGCGTCCGACATTTAACGTCGGCTTTCCTTGCAATCGCCCAGCAACACCTTATCGGCGATCTCATCGCGCAGCGTGCCTTCCGGCCCCTTGGTCCACCAGCTGTATTGCTCGGCCGCGTATTTGGCGCCGGAGCCGGACACCACATTGCTCAACAACAGGGCCTTGCCGGCGATAGGCAACACCGCGAAGCTCTGACCGTTCTTGGCGTTGTAATACTTGACCTTAAGCTTGGCGCCGTCGGCGCAGACATAGTTGACGACCTGGCGCTGGCCAGCCGGAATCTCCGGCAAGCTCAGCGGTTTGGCGATGGCGGCCGCGCCGCTCAAGGCCAGCGCGGCGAACAATAGCGATTTCATTGTGCAAACTCCCGTTTTCAACGCCGCCGGCATCCGGCCGGCGGCGAAGGGGGTAGACCCCGGCGCGGCGGCTTCGTTCGCCAACGCCATGAAAAAGCCCGCCGGCAGGCGGGCTGGAACGGCGCGGCGACGGCTCAACCGTGCATGCGCGCGAAGTCCTGCATGAAGTTGGCCAAGGACTTGACGCCCTCGATAGGCATCGCGTTGTAAATGGACGCGCGGATGCCGCCGACCGCGCGGTGTCCTTTCAGCTGGATCAGGCCGTTCTTGCGCGCCTCCAGCAGGAAGGTTTCTTCCAGCCCCTCTTCCTTGAGCCGGAACACCACGTTCATGCGCGAGCGGAACGGCGCGTCGATATGGGTGTGATAGAAACCGCCGCTGGATTCGATCACATGGTTGAGCAGACCGGCCTTTTCCTCGTTGCGGGTGGCGATGGCCTTGACTCCGCCCTGCTCCTTCAGCCATTTGAACACCAGGCCGGAGATATAGATCGGGAAGGTCGGCGGCGTGTTGTACATCGAGTCGGCGTCGGCGTGGACCTGGTAGTTGAGCATGGTGGGCAGGTCGGCGCGCGCCTTGCCCAGCAAGTCTTCGCGCACGATCAGCACCACCAGGCCGGACGGGCCGATATTCTTCTGCGCGCCGGCGTAGATCAGGCCGAACTGGCTGACGTCCACTTCACGCGACAGGAAGTCCGAGGACATGTCGCAAACCAGCGGCACCTCCGGCAGGCTTTGCGGCACGAAGGGGAATTGCAGGCCGCCTATGGTCTCGTTGGAGGTGTAGTGCAGATAGGCCGCCTTGGGGTCGCGCTGCCAGCCGGCTTCGTCCGGCACGTAGGCGAAGTTGCGGTCCTCGCTGCTGGCCGCCACGTTCACCTTGGCATAGCGGCGCGCTTCCTTGATCGCCAGCTTGGACCAGTGGCCGGTGTTGACGATGTCTATGCTGTCGCGCTCGCCCAGCAGGTTCAGCGGCACCTGGGAAAACTGCAGCGAGGCGCCGCCTTGCAGGAATAGCACCTTGTAGTTGGCGGGGATTTGCATCAGCTCGCGCAGATCGTGCTCGGCGTCGTGGATGATTTCCATGAACTCCTTGCCGCGATGGCTCATTTCCATCACGCACATGCCGGAGCCGTGCCAGTCCAGCATTTCGCTTTGCGCTTCGGCCAGCACCTGGTGCGGCAGCACGGCGGGGCCGGCGGAGAAGTTGTACACTTTGGCCATGTTCATCCTCTATTTGCGTTGACGGCCCTCGGCACCCGCGCCGGCGGAGATTCGGGCCTTGAGATGCGACAAGGCCCGATCGCGAAGCGCCGGGCCTTTGTTATAGCTTATTGACTAAGCAGGAAGTGGGCTCTCGCCACCGCGACCGGCTTTCGCCGGTCTTCTTGCCAGGCTTCGATCAGCACATTGGCCACCCGCTTGCCCTGCTTGGTGATCTCGCACTTGGCGTACAGGGTTTGCGGTCGACCCGGCCGCAGGTAGTCCAGCGAAAAATCGACGATCTTCGGCGTCTCCAGCGATTCCCGGCTCCACATCAGGTGCAGCATCGCCGCGCTTTCCAGAAAGCCGCCGATCAGCCCGCCATGCAGCGCCGGCAAGGCGGTATTGCCGACATTGCGCTCGGCAAAGGGCAGCTGGAACAGCAGTTCGCCGGCCTCGTCCTCGCTCAACTCCACCCCCATCAGCTTGATATAGGGCAGCTCGTCGACGATTTGCGCATAGGCTTTCTGATCGCGCAGCGCGTTGAAACGCTCCATGAACTGGCTCATGCGGCGGTCTCCGGCAACATCGGGGTACGGCTGGATTCGCGCATGAAGGTGGCGACGCCGTGGGCGATCGGATCGCTGGGCGACTCGTGATAGCACACCGCGCGGGTGAAGGCGATCTGGCTGGCCAGACGATAGCATTCCGCCCGACAGAAAATGGGCTTGCCCGGCGTGGCCGCCTTCAGGTAGTCGATGCGCAAGTCCAGCGTGGCTATGGTTTCCATCTCCGGCAGATGAGCGGTCACCGCCACCGCGCTGCAGGTGTCCACCAAGGAGGTGATCACGCCGCCGTGCAGGATGCCGGTGACCGGATTGCCCACCAGGTCTTCGCGCCAGTTCGCCTTCAGCGTCACCTTGCGGCCCTCGGTGCCGACATACTCGATGCCGAGGGTGACGCAGTGCGGGAAGGAGACGAAGAGCTGGCTCATCGCCTCCAGCACCTGCTGATTGGCCGGCGTCGGAATCATGCCTCGCCGCCCTCGTTCGCGGCATCCGCGCCTTCGCCGTCCAAGGCTTCCGCCTCGTCGTCGCTATCGCCTTCCGCCACTTTTTCCAGGCCGATCAGCTGCTCGCCTTCGTCCAGATTGATCAGGCGCACGCCCTGGGCGGAGCGGCCGGTTTCGCGCACTTCCGCCACCTTGGTGCGGATCAGCACGCCGCCGGTGGTGATCAGCATCACGTCGTCGGTTTCTTCCACCAGGCTGGCCGCCACCAGCTTGAAGCCAGTCTTGTCGGTCAGGTCCATCGCGATCACGCCCTGGGTGCCGCGGCTGGTCAGGCGGAAGTCGCCGGTGCGGGTACGCTTGCCGTAGCCGCCGTTGCTGGCGGTCAGCACCATCTGGTCTTCGGAGTTGGTCACCAGCAGGGAGATCAGCTTCTGGCCCTCGCCCAGCTTCATGCCGCGCACGCCTCTGGAAGTGCGTCCCATCGGCCGCACCTGGCTTTCGCTGAAGCGCACCGATTTGCCGGCGTCGGAGAACAGCATCACCTGATCGCCCTCGACCGGCAGGCCGTCCTCGATCAGTTCGCCTTCAACCGCGATGTCTTCCTCCACGATGGCCTCGTCATCCTCGTCGCCCTGGCCAGCCACGCTCTTGCCGCAGGTCAGCGCCACGCCGATCAGGTAATTGCCTTCGTCCAGGTTGATGGCGATGATGCCGGCCGCGCGCGGCTTGGAGAAGGCGCGCAACGGCGTCTTCTTCACGGTGCCGTCAGCGGTGGCCATGAACACGTACTGGTCGTCGCGGAATTCCTTGACCGGCAGCAGCGCGTTGATCTTCTCGCCCTCTTCCAGCGGCAGCACGTTGACCATGGGCTTGCCGCGGCTCTGACGACCACCCTGCGGCAGGTCGTAGACCTTGCGCCAGTAGCAGCGGCCGCGGCTGGAGAAGCACAGCACGAAATCGTGGGTATTGGCCACGAACAAGGTGTCGATGAAATCGTCGTCCTTGGTGGCCGCCGCCTGCTTGCCGCGGCCGCCACGGCGCTGGGCGCTGTAGTCGTCGATCGGCTGGGCCTTGATGTAGCCGGTATGGGAGATGGTCACCACCATGTCTTGCGGGGTGATCAAGTCCTCGATATTGATGTCGCCGCCGAAGGGCTCGATCTCGGAGCGGCGCGCGTCGCCGAACTGGGCGCGGATGGCGGACAGTTCGTCGCTGATGATCTGGTTGATGCGTTCCGGCTTGGCCAGGATGTCCAGCAAGTCCAGAATCACCGCCATGATGTCGCGGTATTCGGCGACGATCTTGTCCTGCTCCAGGCCGGTCAGGCGCTGCAGGCGCATTTCCAGGATGGCCTGGGCCTGGGCGTCGGACAGGCGGTAGCCATTGGCCTTGAGGCCGAATTCTTCGGCCAGGCCGTCCGGACGCGCCTTGTCCTGATCCACGCGCGACAGCATTTCCTCGACCAGCGGCGAACGCCATTCGCGCTCCATCAGCGCGATCTTGGCCTGCGGCGGGGTTTCCGACGCCTTGATCAGCGCGATGATTTCGTCGACGTTGGACAGCGCGACGGCCAGGCCTTCCAGGATGTGGCCACGCTCGCGCGCCTTGCGCAGTTCGAAGATGGTGCGGCGGGTCACCACTTCGCGGCGGTGACGCAGGAATTCCACCAGGATCTGCTTCAGGTTCAACAAGCGCGGCTGGCCGTCGACCAGCGCCACCATATTGATGCCAAAGCTGTCCTGCAGCTGGGTCAGCTTGTACAGGTGGTTGAGCACCACTTCCGGCATTTCGCCGCGCTTGAGCTCGATCACCACGCGCATGCCGGACTTGTCGGACTCGTCGCGCAGGTCGGAGATGCCCTCGATCTGCTTGTCGCGCACCAGCTCGCCGATGCGTTCCAGCAGCCGCGCCTTGTTCACCTGGTACGGGATCTCGTCGACGATGATGGCCTGGCGGTCGCCCTTGCCGATGTCTTCGAAATGGACGCGCGCGCGCATGATCACGCGGCCGCGGCCGGTGCGGTAGCCTTCCTTGACGCCGGCGGTGCCGTAGATGATGCCGGCGGTGGGGAAATCAGGCGCCGGAATGATGTCGATCAGCTCGTCTATGGTCAGATCGCTATTGGCCAGCAAGGCCAGGCAGGCGTCCACCACCTCGTTCAGATTGTGCGGCGGAATATTGGTGGCCATGCCCACGGCGATGCCAGAGGAGCCGTTGATCAGCAGATTGGGGATCTTGGCCGGCAGGATCAGCGGTTCGTGTTCGGAGCCGTCATAGTTGGGACCGAAGTCCACGGTTTCCTTCTCGATGTCGGCCAGCAGTTCATGGGCGATGCGCGCCATGCGGATTTCGGTGTAACGCATCGCGGCGGCGTTGTCGCCGTCCACCGAACCGAAGTTGCCCTGACCGTCCACCAAGGGGTAGCGCAGCGAGAAATCCTGCGCCATGCGCACGATGGTGTCGTACACCGCGGTGTCGCCGTGCGGGTGGTATTTACCGATCACATCGCCAACGATACGCGCCGATTTCTTGTACGCGCGGTTCCAGTCGTTGGACAGCTCGTGCATGGCGTACAGCACCCGACGGTGCACCGGCTTCAGGCCATCGCGCACATCAGGCAAGGCGCGGCCCACGATCACGCTCATCGCGTAATCCAGATAAGAGCGGCGCATCTCCTCTTCGAGGCTGATGGGGATGGTTTCCTTGGCGAACAGGTTATCGGTCATAGTTTCTTGATTCGTAAGGATGAACAGGCCGCCCTGCGATTGCGGGTGCATTCACGCGCCCGCCGCAGGGCGGCCAGCATTAAGTAATGACAGCCTGTATTCTATCACGAAACGGTCATCTCCAACTGACTTCCGTCAGTCCGGAAGCGGTTCGCCGACCTCGTCTTCGCCCGGCTCTTCCTCGGCGCCCAGTTTAAGATGCTGCTGCAATTGCTTGTTATTGCGCACCCCCAGTTTGCGCAGGCGCTCGGCGCTGGCCACCAGGTTGCCGCGGCCGCTGGACAGCTGTTTCATCGCGTCG
This sequence comes from Chromobacterium sp. LK1, assembly GCF_001043555.1. NCBI lineage: Bacteria > Pseudomonadati > Pseudomonadota > Betaproteobacteria > Neisseriales > Chromobacteriaceae > Chromobacterium > Chromobacterium sp. LK1. The sequence continues at coordinate 38,238 of NZ_LDUI01000040.1, forward strand.
CCGAAGCTGTCGCGCGCACTGTCCAGCTGCTTGCCCAGTTTCTCCAGATTGGCGGCGAAGCCGACGAATTTGTCGTACAAGGCGCCGCCCTGGCGCGCGATCTCCTGCGCGTTCTGGTTCTGGTATTCATAGCGCCAGATGCTGGCCACCGTGCGCAGCGTCGCCAGCAGGGTGCTGGGACCGACTATCATGATGCGGCGCTCGAAAGCCTCGCTGAACAGGCTCATGTCCTGCTGCACCGCCAGCAGATAGGCCGGTTCCACCGGGATGAACATGAACACGAAGTCCAGGGTGTTCAAGCGGTACAGGTCCTGGTAACGCTTTTCCGACAAGGTGCGGATATGGGCACGAATGGCCGCGACATGGGCTTTCATTTCCGCCGCGCGCTCGGCCTCGTCCTCGGCGGCGGTATAGCGCACATAGGCGTTCAGCGACACCTTGGAATCCACCACCAGCTGCTTGCCTTCCGGCAGGTCTATCACCACGTCGGGCTGATAGCGGCGGACGCCGTCCTCGCCGGCCACCACATCGGACACCTGCACCCGGTATTCGCGGTCCTTGTGCAGGCCGGAAGTCTCCAGCACCCGTTCCAGCACCATCTCGCCCCAGGTGCCCTGCGCCTTGCTGCTGGCGCCGGTCAAGGCATTGGTCAGCGCCGCCGCGTCGTCGCCCAGCCGGCTATTGAGCTCCTGCAGGCGCTTGAGCTCCGCCTCCAGCGACAAGCGCCCCTGGCTGTCTTTTTCATAACTGTCCTGCACCAGCTTGCCGAAATCCTGCAAGCGCTGCTGCAAGGGGCTGAGCAGATGATCCAGGTTCTGCTGGTTTTGCTCGGTGAAGCGCTTGGCCTTCTCCTCCAGGATGTCGCCGGCCAGCGCCTTGAACTGCGCCGCCATGCTTTCGCGCGCCTCGCGCAGCAGCTCCAGTTTTTCAGCATTCTGGCCGCGCTCCTGCTCCAGCAAGGTCGTCAATTCCTGCTCGCGCGCGGTGAGCCGGGTGATTTCCTCGCCCTGCGTCTGCGCCCGCCCCTGCAGCGCGGTCAACATCTTGCCCTGCTCTTCGCTGGCGGCGAGCAGCGCGCCGACACGGCGCAGCTCCGCTTGCAACTGGTCCAACTGCTTATCCCGCTCCTGCGCCTGCCGCTCCAGTTCCGGCACGCGCTGAGCGCGCGCCACATAAGCACCCAACTGGGTCTGGATGTCGCCCAACTGCTGCCCTTGTTGCTGCGCCTGAGCCAGCGCGACCCGTTCCCGCTGCCGGCATTCATCCAATTGCAGGCGCGTCATTTCCTGCTGCGCCTGCAGGTCAGCCGCCTGCCGCGCGAGACGACCGCGCAGCACGGTCGCGGCCGCGCCGGCGGCCAGCAGCCCCAGCAACAAGCCGATCACCAACATTTCCATTACGTGACCTCTAATTGGCCGGCCCGCATCCCGCGGTCCGGCAACGACTGTTCGATGATGAAGCTAAGCCGTTGCGCCAAGGGTGCCGGCGGCACTTCGATGATGTGATAACCCAGACGCCGATAGGTGCGCTCCATCACGGCGCAAGTGCGCTCAGCCTCGGCGAAACTCTGCTTGCGCTCCGGGTCCTGCACGAATATCTCGCGCCACGGCGGCAACAAGAACACATGGCGATGATAGGGAAAACGCTCGGCGGCGGCTTGCATATGAGCGGGAATCGGCAGGCCGAGCAAGTCGAGATAGCCCAACACATCGGGCAGGCCGCGATCGAAGAACACCGGACCGGGCAAGCCCGCCGCCAGCCGCAGGCTGCGCAGTTCCCAGCCCAGCATCGCCTCGGCAAAAGCGCGAGGATCCACCCAGGGCAAGGCGCGCCCGCCTATCAACGCCTGATCCTGGATGATGGCGCGGCCGGCCTCGTCCATCACCGAATGTCCGGCTGCGCGCAAGGCTTCCAGCAAGGCACTCTTGCCGGCGCCCGGACCGCCGGTCAACACCAAGAAGCGCGAGTTCACACCGCAGTCCAATGCTGCAAATACACTTGCAGCTCCTTGCGGCCCTGCCACTCATTGGCGATCAGTTGGTAGACCGCGTCGACATTGTCCGGCAGCCACTCCACCTGGTTGAACAGCATGGCGTCGTACTCCTCGCCGTCGCGCGCCAGCCGCAGCTTCAGATGCTTGTCGCCGACCACGCGCTGGCTCATCACCGCGAAGCGGTCGTGGAAATACGGCACCGGGAAGCCCTGGCCCCAGACCTCGGCCGCCAATTGTTCGGCGAAGACCAGGTTCAGTTCGCGCGGCGCCAGGCTGCCATCGGTTTCTATGGTACGGGTCAGATGGCGCTCTTCCAGCAGTTCGCGCGCAACCGCCTCGAAGGCGCGCTGGAATTCGTCGAAACGCGCTTGCCGCAGGCTCAGGCCGGCCGCCATCGCGTGGCCGCCGAACTTGAGGATCAGGCCGGGATGGCGCTTGAACACCAGATCCAGCGCGTCGCGCAGATGGAAACCGGGAATCGAGCGGCCCGAGCCCTTGATTTCGCCGTCGTCACCGGGCGCGAACACAATGGCCGGGCGGTGGAAACGCTCTTTCAGCCGCGAGGCGACGATGCCGACCACGCCCTGATGCCAATCGTCGCGGAACAGGCTCAGCGTATAGCGGTTGTCGGCGTCGATGCCGGACAGCGCCGCCAGCGCCTCGTCCTGCATGCCGTGCTCTATGCTGCGCCGCTCGCGGTTGAGCTGGTCCAGCTGCTGCGCCAGCCGCATCGCCTGCTCCTCGTTGGCGGCCAGCAGGCAGGCGATGCCCAGGCTCATGTCGTCCAGGCGGCCGGCGGCGTTCAGGCGCGGGCCCAGCGTGAAGCCGAGGTCGAAGGTATTCGCCTTGTAATGGGCGCGGCCGGCGACGCGGAACAGCGCGGCGATGCCCGGCGTCATGCGGCCGGCGCGCATGCGCTTGAGGCCGTTTTCCACCAGGGTGCGGTTGTTCTGATCCAGCCGCACCACGTCGGCCACCGTGCCCAGCGCCACATAGTCCAGCAACTCGCCCAGATTGGGCTGGCCGCGCTCGTCGAACACGCCGCGCCGGCGCATTTCGGCGCGCAAGGCCAGCAGCACGTAGAACATCACGCCGACGCCGGCCAGGTTCTTGGACGGGAATTCGCAGCCGGGCTGATTCGGGTTGACGATCAACGCCTCCGGCAGCACATCGCCGGGCAGGTGGTGATCGGTGACCAACACCTCGATGCCGCGCGCCTTGGCGGCAAGCACGCCGTCGACGCTGGCGATGCCGTTGTCGACGGTGACGATGATGTCCGGGCTCTGACGCGCGGCCAGTTCAACGATTTCCGGCGTCAGGCCATAACCGTATTCAAAGCGATTGGGCACGATGAAATCCACGCGCGCGCCCAGCATGGACAGGCCCTTGACCGCCACCGCGCAGGCGGTGGCGCCGTCGGCGTCGTAGTCGGCCACCACCAGCAGGCGCTGACCGGCGGCGACGGCGTCGGCCAGCCGGCTGGCCATCGGCTGGATATTTTTCAGATCCTGATAGGGCAGCAAGGCCTTGAGGCCGTAATCCAGCTCGGCGCAGTCGCAGATGCCGCGCGCGGCGTACAGCCGCGCCATCAGCGGGCTCAAGCCCTGGCGCAGCAATTGTTCCTGGGTGTCGGCCGGTATGGCGCGGGGGACGATTCGGGACATGTTTTCTCAGTACAAGGCGGACAACGGCAGCGGCCGCTTCCAGAATTTCCATAGATCATTGCGGCGGATGTTCAATTCCAGACCCTTGGGGCCGTGCGCGCGCAGCGTCAGGCTGTCGATGCGGCCTTGGCGCAGCGCCTGCAACAGCGGCGCGAACCAGTCGCGCTCCAGCCGCAGCAGCGCGTCGCGCCAGCCCCAGGCGTCGCGGTATTGCGCCGCCGCCTGCAACGCGTCCAGCACTAGCAGGCTGTCGCGGCCGCCGGCCTGGTCGATGAAGCCGGCGAAGTCGTAAGGCGCCGGCAGACAAGGCGCGCCGGCCTCGGCGGCGATCAGGCCCAGCCAGTCCTCGTCGGCGAACACCTGCTCGGCCGGCGCGCGCCAGTCCGGCTCGGCTCCGCCGCCCCACAGCCACAGGCTGTTGACGCTGAGTTCGCCGCGCGCCTCGCGCGCGTCGTTCAGCGGATGGGTGTACAACAGCATCTGCGCTTCATTCAGCAGCCGGCTCCAGTCCAGGCCGCGCTCGCCCCGCGGCAGGTGGGCGTTGACGTCCTCGCCCACCGCGTCCGGCAAGGGCGTGAAGCTGGCGGCTGCGGCGGCCTCCAACTGCAGCAGCCAGCGCCCCGGTTCCAGCGGATGGATGCGCCAGCCGTCCTCGGCGAAATGGCGGTTCAGCGCGGCGGCCAATTCGTCCGCCTCCGCCTGGCTCAAGCTCATCACGCCGATATCGGCCAGCAAGGCGCGGTCGCGGTCCACGCGCAGATGCACCGGATCGGCCAGCAGCCAATCCCCCTGCTCCGCCGGCAAACCGGCCTGCCGCGCCAGCAAGCGCGCCAGGCCCTCGGTCGAACCGCGCCACGGTACGGCCAGCATTTCGCTCAAGGCCGCCGGCCGTTCAAGGCGCGCGCCCTGGCCCAGCAAACGCTGCAGGGCCGGCATTTCCAAGCCCTTGCACACATCGGCGCCGTCGTGACCGTCCAGCCAGAGCAAACCCGGCAACTGCAATGTCAATTTCATTTATCGCTACACAAGGATGGCGAGATCGAAGTAATATCAAAGCCTTGCAAAAATGCCATGGCATCGCAGCCAGGCGCAATCAGGCCGATAGCATCCGGAATCGCGGCTATAATTTACAGTTTGTACAGGAACTTATGTCGCGTCAGCGCTCCAAACATCCAGACGCGGCCGCAAGGCCTGTGATTGGCGCACATACGGAACGACAAAGGTTGGCGATGCCAGCTTTTTTAAGTGAACGATGGATTATCGCAAACTGCTACATATCCCGCAAAACTGCTTCCACAAGCTGGTGAACAATCACCTGAGCCTGCTGGGCATAGCCGCTTCGCTGCCGCTGTTCGGCATGGCCACCGCTTTTGCCGTGGCCCAGAACGGCGCCCAGCCCGCCAAGCCGGAAGTCTTGCAAAAAGAAGTGACCGAGCAGCTGAGCCTGCCGGCCTTTTCCTTCAGCGAAAGCGCCACCCGTTACTGGCGTGACGAGGCGATCCAGCGCGGCGACACCATCGCCCGCGTGCTGAACCGCCTAGGCATCCGCGACAGCGAGGCCAACCGCTTCCTGCATTCCAGCCCGCTGTCCAAGGATTTGCTCAAGCTGAAGACCGGCGCCACGGTGTCGGTGCAAACCAACGATCTGGGCGAATTGTTCGGCCTGCGCTTCCTCAACGACGATGAAAACGGCGAACAGGTGCTGGTGGCCATCGAGAAGGTCAACGGCGAATGGCAGGCCAGCGCCGACCCCATCGCCACCGAGGCGGTGCAGACGGTGCGCTCGCTGCCCATCACCCGCTCAGTCAGCGCCGCGCTGGCCAAGGCCCAGGTGCCGCGCGACATCCGCGCCCAGCTGACGGAAATCTTCGCCGACCAGTTCAACATCAACTCCCTGGGCAAGGGCGACCGCATCAATCTGGTGTACGAAACCCTGCTCTACAACGGCGCGCCCATCGCGGCCGGCAATCTGCTGGCGGTGGAAATCAAGCGCGCCGGCAAGCTGCACCAGGCGTTCTACTTCGCCCACGACAGCGAATCCGGCGCCTACTATGACGCGCAGGGCAAGCCGATCAAGCAAGGCTTCAGCCAGCAGCCGGTGGCCAATGCCCGCATCAGCTCCGGCTTCGGCTTCCGCAAGCACCCGATCTTGCGCTCGCTGCGCCTGCATTCCGGCGTGGACTACGCCGCCGCCTCCGGCACCCCCATCATCGCCCCCGCCGACGGCACCCTGGTCAAGGTGGAGCGCCAGAACGGCTATGGCAATATGGTGGAAATCCGCCACAATCAGAAAATGACCACGCTGTACGCGCACATGAGCCAGTTCGCCAAGGGCGCCCGCGCCGGCAAGAGCGTCAAGGCCGGCGAAGTGATAGGTTATGTCGGCAGCACCGGCCGCTCCACCGGCCCGCACCTGCACTTCGAAGTGCGGATCAACGGCCAGGCGGTGGACCCGGCCACCAACGCGCTGCCGACGCCGGGACTGAGCAGCACTCAGCTGGCTGAATTCAAATCCGGCAACCGGCAGTTGACCGCTCACCTGCAATTGCTGCGCGAGCTGCCCACCAATATCGCACTGCTAGACTGATGAATGAACGCTTGATCGGACTGATGTCCGGCACCAGCCTGGACGGCGTCGACGCCGTGCTGGTGCGCTTCGACGAACAGGGCGCGCCCCGCGTCGAGGCCGACCACTTCCTCGCCTATCCGCCGCGGCTGCGCGAACAGGCGCTGGCGCTGCAAGCCCGCGGCGACAACGAGCTGGACCGCGCCGCCAGGCTGGCCAATGAACTGGCCGAGCTGTACGCCCAGGCGGTCAACGGCTTGCTGGCCGCGCAAGCGCTCGCGCCGGCGGACATCGCCGCCGTCGCCTGCCATGGCCAGACCATACGCCACGCGCCGGACGCCGGCTACACCTGGCAGGCCGGCAATATGGCCCGCCTCGCCGAATTGACCGGCATCGACGTGATCGCCGACTTCCGCAGTCGCGACCTGGCCGCCGGCGGCCAGGGCGCGCCCTTGGTGCCGGCCTTTCACCAGGCGGTATTCGGCGCGCCGCGGCAAGGCCGCGTGATCTTGAACATCGGCGGCATCAGCAATCTGACCCGGCTGCACCCGGATCTGCCCATCATCGGCTTCGACTGCGGTCCGGGCAATATGCTGATGGACGCCTGGTGCCTGCGCCATCAGGGCAGTCCCTACGACGCCGACGGTCAATGGGCCGCCCAGGGCCAGGTGGACGCCTCGCTGCTGCAGACATTGCTGGCCGAGTCCTTCTTCCTGCAGCCGCCGCCCAAGAGCACCGGCCGCGATCTGTTCGACCTGCCCTGGCTGGAGCAGAAACTGCTGGGCCGCCATGTGCCGGCGGTCGATGTGCAGGCCACGCTGCTGGAATTGAGCGCGCTCAGCATCGCCCAGGCCATCACCCTGCACTGCCCGAGCAACCAGGCGGTGTACGTCTGCGGCGGCGGCGCGCGCAACGGCGCGCTGATGCGCCGCCTGGCCGCCTTGCTGCCGCAACAGCGCATCACCGGCACCGCGGAACTGGGCCTGCCCGAACATCAGGTCGAGGCCGCCGCCTTCGCCTGGCTGGGCTGGCGCTTTCTGCGCCGCCAGCCCGGCAATCTGCCGGAGGTGACCGGCGCCGCCGGCGAACGCGTGCTCGGCGCGCTGTATCCCCGCTAAGCGTTTCAACAGGGAACGCCATCAAGTCTTGTCAGCAAAGTTGAATACATTCCGACACGCTTAAAGCAGGCGTGTCAGGCTATAATCAGCGACAGTCATAGCCGAACAAGAGAAAAATGCGACTTTTCAAGCGCAAAGCCGTAGTCAAGAACAATCAAACGCCCTTGCCGCCGCAGCTGGCCTCGCTGCTGCGCGAGGCGTGGTGGCTATTGATGGCCGTATTGGCCGTCTACCTGGTCTTGGTGCTGGCCAGCTACTCCTCGCTCGATCCCTCTTGGTCGCACAGTTCGTCCGATCCCACGGTGCGCAATTACGGTGGCGCTTTCGGCGCCTGGCTGTCCGACATGCTGCTCTATGTGTTCGGCCTGTCCGCCTGGTGGCTGGTGGTGTTCTGCCTGGTGGCCATCGCCTGGGGCTATCAGCGCATGGAAACCCTGGGCTTCAAGCTCAATCCCATCACCGTCGCCGCCATCGGCGGCTTCCTGCTGCTGCTGTTTTCCAGCGCCAGCATAGAAGCCATCATCCTGGCGGAGAAGGCGCTGAACCTGCCGCTGTCCGCCGGCGGCATGTTCGGCCATTTCATCGGCCTCGGCATCGCCCGCGGCCTGGGCCTGTCCGGCGCCTATCTCTTGCTCAGCGTGCTCGCCGCCATCGGTTTCTCGCTATTCACCGGCCTGTCCTGGCTGGACATCATGGAACGGCTGGGTGGCGCGCTGGAAGACGGCGCGCTCAAGCTGTGGCAGCAATGGCAGGCGCGCCGCGACCGCGAGATCGGCAAGGAAATCGCGCAGAAGCGCGAGGAAAAGATCACCACCGCGAAAAAGAAGAACGAGGAAAAAACGCCGCTGCGCATCGAGCCGCCGGTGCTGGACGTGCCGCTGTCCACCAAGGCGCAGAAGCCGGTGCAGCAATCCTTGTTCGCCGATCCTAAGGATGGCGCGCTGCCCGGGCTGACGCTGCTGGAAGCGCCCAAGGAACAGCAGGAGCCGGTGTCGCAGGACACCGTGGAATACACCTCGCGCCTGATCGAGCGCAAGCTGGCCGACTTCGGCGTCGACGTCAAGGTGGTGGCCGCCTATCCCGGCCCGGTGATCACCCGCTACGAAGTGGAGCCAGCGGTGGGCGTCAAGGGCGCGCAGATCGTCAACCTGATGAAGGACCTGGCGCGCGCCCTCTCCCTGGTGTCCATCCGCGTGGTGGAAACCATTCCGGGCAAGACCTATATGGGCCTGGAGCTGCCCAACCCCAAACGCCAGATCGTGCGGCTGTCGGAAATCGTCGGCTCCGACGGCTACCAGAATATGGGATCGCGGCTGACCATGGCGCTGGGCAAGGATATCGCCGGCCAGCCGGTGTCGGCCGACCTCGCCAAGATGCCGCATGTGCTGGTGGCAGGCACCACCGGCTCCGGCAAATCGGTGGCGATCAACGCGATGATCTTGTCGCTGCTGTACAAGTCCACGCCCAAGGAAGTGCGGCTGATCATGGTCGACCCCAAGATGCTGGAACTGTCGATCTACGAAGGCATTCCCCATTTGCTGGCGCCGGTGGTCACCGATATGAAGCAGGCCGCCAACGCGCTGAACTGGTGCGTGGCGGAGATGGAACGGCGCTACAAGCTGATGTCCAAGCTGGGCGTGCGCAATCTGGCCGGCTTCAACCAGAAGATCAAGGACGCCGACAAGAGCGGCGAAAAGATACCCAATCCGTTCAGCCAGACGCCGGAGATGCCCGAGCCGCTGGACACCCTGCCGCTGATCGTGGTGGTGATAGATGAGCTGGCCGACCTGATGATGGTGGCCGGCAAGAAGATAGAAGAACTGATCGCGCGGCTGGCGCAGAAGGCGCGCGCCGCCGGCATCCATTTGATCCTGGCCACGCAGCGGCCGTCGGTGGACGTGATCACCGGCCTGATCAAGGCCAATATCCCGACTCGCATCGCCTTCCAGGTGTCCAGCAAGATAGACAGCCGCACCATTCTGGACCAGATGGGCGCGGAAACCCTGCTCGGCCAGGGCGACATGCTCTATCTGCCGCCAGGCACCGGCTACCCGGTGCGGGTGCACGGCGCCTTCGTCGCCGACGAGGAAGTCCATCACGTGGTGGAGTTCCTGAAGAGCACCGGCGGGCCGGACTATGTGGAAGGCATCCTCAGCGGCCAGAGCGACGGCGATGACGGCGTCGCGGCCGGCGGCGATGGCGAGGCCGGCGGCGAAGCCGATCCTCTGTACGACGAAGCGGTGGCCATCGTGCTGAAAACCCGCAAGGCGTCGATCTCCTCGGTGCAGCGCCATCTGCGCATAGGCTATAACCGCGCCGCGCGGCTGATCGAGCAGATGGAATCCGCCGGCCTGGTGTCGGCGATGGAAAGCAACGGCAACCGCGCGGTGCTGGCGCCGTCCCGCGAAGACTAAGACTAAGCCATTCGCCCCCAAACCCGGCCGGGCGTCATGCCGCCCGGCCTCAACCAAGAGGTCCCGCATGGCGGATTTCAAGCCCGAACCCCCGTTTCGCCACGACTACACGCCCAAGACCGGCGTGCTGCTGCTCAATCTGGGCACCCCGCAAGCGCCCACCGCCAAGGCGCTGCGCCCTTATCTGAAGGAATTCCTGTCCGACCGCCGCGTGATCGAGATCCCGCGCGCCATCTGGTGGCTGATTCTCAATGGCGTGATCCTGAACACCCGCCCCGCCCAATCCGCCAAGAAATACGCGGCGATCTGGGACAAGGACGGCTCGCCGCTCTACACCCACACCCGCAAACAGGCGGCGCTGATCAAGGGCCAGTTGGGCGAGATGGGCTTGCGCGACCTGGTGGTGGATTTCGCCATGCGCTACGGTGAGCCCTCGGTGGAAAGCGTGATCGCGCGCATGCGCGAACAGGGGGTGGAACGGCTGCTGGTGCTGCCCTTGTATCCGCAGTACGCGGCCTCCTCCAGCGCCACCGCGCTGGACCAGGTGTTCCGCGCGCTGATGAAGCTGCGCAATATGCCGGAACTGCGCACCATCCGCCATTTCCACGATGACCCCGGCTATATCGCCGCGCTGGCGGCGCAGGTGCGCGCCCATTGGCTGGCCCACGGCCGCGGCGACAAGCTGGTGATGAGTTTTCACGGCGTGCCGCGCTTCACCCGCGACAAGGGCGACCCCTATCACTGCGAATGCCAGAAAACGGGACGCTTATTGGCGGAAGCGCTGGGCCTGAGCGAGCAGGAATACCAGATATGCTTCCAGAGCCGTTTCGGCCGCGCCGAATGGCTGCAACCCTATACCAGCGAAGTGCTGAGCAAACTGGGCAAGGATAAGACCGGCAAGCTGGACATTCTCTGTCCGGGCTTTGTCGCCGATTGTCTGGAGACACTGGAAGAAATCGCGATGGAGGGCAAGGAAACCTTCCTCAGCCACGGCGGTGGCGAATATCGCTACATTTCTTGTTTGAATGAAAACCCGCAATGGATTCTCGCGATATCGACTATGATCAAACAGAATCTGGCCGGATGGTGCGAAGCCCAGGCGGAAAACGCCCCACTGAGGCAGCAGCGCGCCAAGGCGCTTGGCGCCGAAAATTAAACATGCGCCCGACAAAAACAAATCAAATTAGCATTTAAATACAATGCACTAAGTAAAAACCAACGCCACCTGGTCATTTTTCCAGGTGGCGTTTGCGCTTTAGACACACCATTAGCAGAAAAGTTTAACGATAGTTGTGCTACTCCCCGGTTTCGACATTGACACTCGCGTAAACAGCTACCCATAATCAAACGCAACCAGCGGTCATTTTCACATTTCCGCTGGCCACAAAGAGATGACTAGAGTCTACAGAATAGAGAATCAGGGGATACATCACATGAACAAATATGTCCGCCTCAGCGTCATTGCCGCTGCCGCCATGACCCTGGCCGCTTGCGGCAAGCAAGAGCAACCGGCCGCCAACCAGGCTGCGTCGGCCCCGGCTCAAACCGCGGGCGACGGCGCCGTCGTCAAGATCGGCCAGGTATCGCCGATGTCCGGTCCGATTTCCCATCTGGGCAAGGACAATGAATACGGCGCCAAGCTGGCGATCGCCGATCTGAACGCCGCCGGCGTCGAAATCGGCGGCAAGAAACTCAAGTTCGAACTGGTGTCGGAAGACGACCAGGGCGATCCGAAAATCGGCACCCAGGTTGCGCAGCGCCTGGTGGACGCCGGCGTCGCCGGCGTGGTCGGCCACCTGAATTCGGGCACCACCATTCCCGCGTCCAAGATCTACTCCGACGCCGGGATTCCGCAGATTTCCCCGTCCGCCACCAATCCGGATTACACCAAGCAAGGCTTCAAGACCACCTTCCGCGTGATCGCCAACGACGTGCAACAAGGCCGCGCGTTGGGCGAGTTCGCCGCCACCGGCCTGAAGGCCAAGAAGATCGCCATCATCGACGACCGCACCGCCTACGGCCAGGGCCTGGCCGATCAGTTTGAAGCCGCGGTCAAGGGCAAGGGCGCCGATGTGGTGAAGCGCGAGTTCACCACCAACACCGCCACCGACTTCAACGCCATCCTGACCTCGATCAAGTCCGCCAAGCCGGACCTGATCTTCTACGGCGGCATGGACGCGCAAGCCGGCCCGCTGGCCAAGCAGATGCAGCGCCTGGGCCTCAAGGCCAAGCTGATGGGCGGCGACGGTTGGCAAACGCCGGAGTTCATCAAGCTGGCCGGCGAGGCTTCCGACGGTCAGTACGCGTCCAGCTGCGGCGTGCCGCGCGACAAGATGCCGGGCTTTGCCGCCTTCAACGACAAGTTCAAGAAGCAGTTCAACACCGAGGTGCAGATCTACGCGCCGTACGAGTACGACGCGGTGATGGTGCTGGTGGACGCGATGAAGCGCGCCAAGTCCACCGACCCGAAAACCTATCTGGCCGAAGTGGGCAAGACCAGCTACACCGGCGTGACCGGCAAGATCGCCTTTGACGACAAGGGCGACATCAAGAATGGCGCGGTCACCGTGTATCAGGTCAAGGGCGGCAAGTGGGAAGTGGTGTCCACCGTCGGCGGCGAAGCCGCCGCCGCGCCGGCCGCCAGCGCCGCCCAATAAGCTCCGCACGCAGCAAAACCCAGAAGAGGCGCCATGCGCCTCTTTTTCTTTGCGCGCCGCCAACAAAAATGGCGCCCGCGGGCGCCATCGACAAACACCCCCGTCGCGCTCAGTCGCGGAACTGCGGCGCCTGGCCGCTCATCATCGCCATGCCGGCCTTCTGGATATCCTCGGAAATCAGCATCGCCGCGTTCCAGGCCGCCACGTAGTTGAGACCGTCCGCCACGGTATGGTCGCGGCTGTAATTGAGCACTTCCTTGCAGCCGCGCATCGCCAGCGGCGACTTGGCGGCGATCAGTCGCGCCGATTCCAACGCCGCCGCCAGCACCGCGTCGGCATCCGGCAGCACCCGGTTGACCAGGCGCATGGCCAGCGCCTCTTCCGCCGCCACGTCGCGGCCGGTCAAGGCCAACTCGCGCGCCAGGCCTTCGCCCACCACCCGCGGCAGACGCTGCAGCGAACCCACATCGGCCACCATGCCGACATCGATCTCGCGCACCGAGAACACCGCGTTCGCGGCGGCGAAACGGAAATCCGCCGCCAGCGCGATATCCAGGCCGCCGCCGACGCAGGCGCCGTGCACCGCGGCGATCACCGGCTTGGCGCAGCGCTCCAGGCTGTTGACGCAATCCTGCAAATCCAGGATCAGCCGGCGCAGCTTCTCGCGCTTGCGCGCCTCGCAGTCGTCGGCTATCGCCGCCTGCACGCCCATCAGCATGGCCAGGTCGATGCCGGAACAGAAATGCCGGCCCTCACCGGCCAGCACGCCCACGCGCGCCTCCGGCGTCTGATCCAGCCATTCGAAGGCCGCGCGCAAGTCCTGCCACATCTGACGATTCAGCGCATTGGCCTTGTCCGCGCGTTTGAAGCGGATCAGCGCCACCCGATCGTTCAGCTCTATGCCCACCGTTTCCAGATTGATCATGCCGCCGCTCCTTGTTCCGGGCGCTTCTTGGGAATCCACGCCCACAGCATTTCACACTCGATCGGCGCCTCGCCGGATTCGTCGGTGACCTGCACCGGCACCAGCACCTCGCCCTTTTCCGTATCGTGCATCAGTTGGATCTGCTCCAGGCTCAGGCTGGCCACCGCGCGCATATCGCCCTGCGAGCGGCGCACATAGTTGACCTTCATCGACTTGAGCAACATCAGCTTGTCGTCCGGCATATTCATGCCGACGACGAAGCCGGTCGAAGTCTCCGCCAACAGCGCCATCGCCGCGGCGTGCACGCCGCGGATATGGTTCTGCACCTTCTTGCGGTTGCGGATGGACACCGTCAGCCGCTGATGGCCAACGTCCTCGAAACGCAGGCCGGCGGTGGACAGAAACGGCACGATCTTGCCGAACATCATGCTGAGCACCGTGCTGCGCAGGCCGGCGGGCAGCTTGCCCACCTTGTCGGCAATGCGGCTCATGCTGTTTTTCTTGTATTCCATATAGCGCCCCTCTACTTGTTATCGTGATTACCGCACTCAATGTCCGAGCAAGCCCAGCACCGCGCGCACCTGCCGCTTGATGGTGTCCAGCGCGCAGTCGTCTATGCGCGCCAGTTGCAGCGCGCCCTGCAAGGCAGAGAACAGCATCATGCCGATGGCCTCCGGCGTGCCGGCGTAACACATCTGGCCGCTGGCCGCGCCGCGCCTGGTGATGTCCACCGCCCATTGCCGCATTTCGTCGATGAAGGCGGCCGCTTCCCGCTGCATATCCTCGGGCAGGGTCAGGAACTCGGTGCTGAGGATGCCGCTGGGACAGATCTGCCTATGCTGCCGGTAATAGCTGTCGCTGAGGCCGAAATACGCCTCCAGCTGCGCGCCGGGATCCAATTCCGCCTGCTGCTCGATGAAACGCCGGAAGCGGCGACGATAGCGCTGGATCAGCGCCACGCCCAGATCGCTCTTCTTGGGAAAGTGATAATGGATGGCGGCGTTGCGCACTCCCAGTTCACTGCTGATGTGCTGATAGCTGAAGGCATTGAAGCCACGGCTGAGCAGCAACTGCTCGGCGATGTCCAGAATGCGCTTGCGGGTGTCGGTCTTGGGATCGGAGCCTTGAGTCATGCGAAGCACTCTACTTACTGGTCAGTAAGGTGTCAATTGCACGATTTTACAAGTAAAGCTGGAAACTGAATCAATCGTCCCCATCTCTAAACCCCGATGCCTATCCAAGACGCCCTTGGGCGAGCGCCGCCGGCGCCGCGCCCGGAAAATCCGCCCGCTTGCGCCTACCATTAGGTCATGGGCCCCAATCCCGCCCCACCACCCACTGCACCCTAAGCCACACCTAGATGAGCGAAAACATTGATTCCCCCAGCCTGGAACAGGCGCTGCGCCAGATCGGCCAATCCCCTTCCCCGCTGGACGCGCTGTCCGCGCTATTGCAATGCCTGCGTCCCGACGACGCCGACAAGCCGCAGCAGGCGGTGGTCAATCTGCAGGCGCTGTCCTATCTGCTGGAGCACAGCGCCGACGACCGCGCGGCCCTGCGCAAGGCCTTGCTGCAGCTGCTGACCGAAACCCGGCAGATCCCGCTGTACACCGAATGCGGCATCCTGGCCAACGAAGGCTTCGGCTCCACCTTGCTGCGCCGCGTCGGCGAACGCATCCTGCCCATGCCCTACAAGGCGGACTCGCTGCAGGACCGCTTCAGCCGGCTGTTCAGCTGGAAACAGGATTATGTGTGGCTGGCGACGATACCCGACGCCACCTGGCACGCCTTGTGGCGGGCGATGGCCTGGCAGGAGAACGACAATGCCGATGGCTGGCAGCAGACTCGGCTGCAATTGCTGGAATCGGTGCAAGTGCTGTCCGCCCAGATCACCGCCATCGGCCTGGAGCCGGAGCTGGTGCGCATCAACCCGGACATCGAGCGCTTCGAATCGCCGTTTCTCAATCTGAACGCCGAGGTGCAGCGCTATGTCGACGGCTACCGCCGCGACCTGATCGAGGGTCTGGAGCGCGCGGAAGACGACAAGCATGTGCAGGTGCTGCTGGACCAGTGCGAGAACATACTCAACAAGGTGCGCAAGAACGCGCGCCGCTTCGGCATCTCGGTCAACCTCACCTATCACGGCCTGCGGCTGGCGCAAAGCATTGCCCGCATCCGCGCACTGCTGGCGATACTTGACCCGGAACACGATCCGGCCACCCAGCCCCATTTGTTCCAGCTCATCGTCACCTTCGCGCGCGCGGAAAACCGCAAATACAGCCTGCGCGATCTGTTCAAATCCAATGTGGAACTGCTGGCGCTGCAAGTCACCGAGCACGCCGGCCGCCACGGCGAACACTATATCGCCGAGAGCCGCCAGGAATGGACCGGCATGGCCAAGGCGGCGATGGGCGCCGGCCTGATCGTCGGCTTCATGGCATTGATCAAGCTGATGCTCAGCCGCGGCCACCTGCCGCCGCTGTGGGAAGGCATCTCCTTCGGTCTCAACTACGCGCTGGGCTTCATCATCGTGCAGATCCTGCACCTGACCATAGCCACCAAGCAGCCGGCGATGACCGCCGCGCGCATCGCCGCGGTGCTGCACGAGAACCACGGCCACAAGAAACAGCTGGAAGACCTGGCCGATCTGGTGGTCAAGGTGATGCGCACCCAATTCGTCGCCATCCTCGGCAATGTGCTGCTGGCCATTCCCACCGCCGGCCTGATCGCCTTCGCCTGGCAGGCAGCCTTCGGCGCGCCGGTGGTGGATGTGGCCAAGGCGCAGCGCCTGATGCACGATATCGATCCCATTCACAGCCTGGCGCTGCCGCACGCCGCCATCGCCGGGGTGTTCCTGTTCCTGTCCGGCCTGATCGCCGGCTATTACGACAATAAGGCGATCTACCGCCGCATCCCGGAACGCATTTCCTCCCACCCCGGCCTCAAGCGCCTGCTGGGCGAGCACCGCGCCTGGAAACTGGGCAGCTATATCGAACACAATCTGGGCGCGCTGGCCGGCAACTTCTACTTCGGCATGTTCCTGGGCCTGACCGGCACCATAGGCTTCATCCTCGGCCTGCCCATCGACATCCGCCACATCACCTTCTCCGCCGCCAACCTGGCCTTCGCCACCGTGGCGCAGGACTTCCAGCTGCCTCTGGCCACGGTGCTGCTGGGCTGCGCCGGCGTGGCGCTGATCGGCCTGACCAACCTGGCGGTCAGCTTCTCGCTGGCGCTGTGGGTGGCGCTGCGTTCGCGCAAGCTGTCCGGCAGCCTGCTGTGGCCGCTGGTGCCTATGCTGTTCAAACGCTTCCTCGGCGCGCCGCTGTCCTTCTTCCTGCCGCCCAAGAGCCCGCCGCCGGAGAACGGCGGCGAAGCCGGCGATGCCGCCGAGGCCAAGCACGGCTCCTAGCATCGAAGGAAAGCCTGGGCCGCGGCGGCGTCAACCCATGACCGCGGCCCGCGTTATGACGGAAACCACACCGTCGGTGATCTCGCGCGCCGCGCTAAAGTCCTGACTGGAATGGTCGATAAGTATTCATCCGCGCGCCGCGCGCCGCCTTCTACAATGGAAGCTGCGGCGTCAGCCCGCGCCGGCCTGGCAGCCGGAAGCAGCAACGTGATGGACGCATTACGACAACAAGATTCTTGAATCTCTAGCATTGCAGCGCGCCCATGGCAGCGGATCGCGCGGGGAGAAGTCGTCATGGCATCCATTACCACCAGCGTTGGACCGCTGGACGTTCAAAGCATCGTCAGCCAGCTGATGTCGGTCGAATCTCAGCCGCTGACGGAAAGCCAGAACCGGGTCAGCAACTACCAGTCCCAGCTCAGTTCCATCGGCCAGATCAGCTCGGCGCTGTCCGGCCTGCAGACCTCGGTCACCGCCATGGCCTCGGGCAGTTTCCTGCAGCAGTTCCAGGTCACCTCCACCGACAACACCATCGCCACCGCCAGCACCACCTCCGGCGGCGTGGCCGGCAATTACGCGCTCAACGTCACCCAGTTGGCGCAGCCGCGGCAATTGGTGTTCGACCAAACCTCCGGCGGCCAGGCCATCACCGACCAGAACGCGGCGCTGGCCGGTGCGCCCAGCGCGCTGAGTTTCAACATCAACGGCACCACCAGCACCGTGCAACTGGGCCAGAACGGCTCCACCATCTCGCTGTCCTCCATCGCCGACAGCATCAATAGCGCCGGCATCGGCGTCAACGCCTCGGTGGTGCAGTACAACAACAACTACTCGCTGGTGCTGGCCTCATCGCAATCCGGCCCCGCCAACGCCTTCAGCATCACCGCCGGCGGCAGCGATAGCGGCACCACCTCCGGCAACACCCTGGCCGGCCTGGGCCAGAGCAGCTCCGCCGTCAGCGAGTCGGCGGCGGCCCAAGATGCCCACCTCACCGTCAATGGCGTTAACGTCTCCTCCAGCAGCAACACCCTGAGCAATGTGATCAACGGCGCCACCGTCAATCTCAACAAGCTGGGCCAGGCGACGCTGAACATGAGCCAGAACACCGCCAACGTCACCTCGACGCTGCAAAGCTTCGTCAGCGCCTACAACCAAGTGATCAGCTCCAGCAACTCCGCGCTTGGCGGCAGCATGAAGAACAATAGCGATGTGATCGGCCTGCAAGAACAGCTGGCCGGCCTGCTCAGCACGCCGGTGCCCGGCGTCAACGCCACCAGTTCTTACGCCTACCTGGCCCAGGTCGGCATCACCCAACAGGCGGACGGCACGCTGAAACTGGATTCCACCGCCTTCACCACCGCGCTGACCGCCAATCCCAGCGCCGTCGCCAATCTGTTCGGCAACGCGCAGAACAATGGCTACGCCAACACCTTCAATACCGCCATCAACAACCTGCTGGGACCCAATGGCATGATCACCACCGACCAAGGCGACATCAACACCAAGATCAGCGACGAAACCAATCTCCAGTCCCAGCTCAACAACCAGCTGGCCAATGAGAAGAGTTCGCTGCTCAACCAGTACACCACGTTGAACAGCGAGTTGTCCGCCATGCAGCAGTCGACTTCCAGCCTGGCCAATCTGCTCGCCTAAAGAACCTGCTCCAAGCCCTCCGCGGCGGCGGCGCTCGGCGTCGCCGCCGCGTTTGCCGTATACTGGCGCAACTCACGCAGCCCCGCGCTGTCGAACCCCGTTTGCACCGGCCTTTCCGGCCCCGGATTCAATGACTGCCCGCATTCAATATTCTCGTCGTCAATTACTCCAGATGGGCGCGCTCAGCGCCGGCCTTGGCCTCTTGCAAGGATGTCGCACCATGGTTGATCAAACCCTTCCCGCTCCGACCGTTGCCGCCGGCAGCAGCCTCTACTTCACAGCCTGCTCCGGCCCGCTGCCGGACGCGCGCCAAAAACAACTGGCGGTGGAACGGCTGCGCCAGGCCGGCTACCAGTTGGAAAACGTCCAGGCCCTGGACCGCCGCGAGCAGCGCTTCGCCGGCAGCGACGCGCAAAGACTGGCCGACCTCAACCAGCTGATCTCGCGCCGACGCGCGCCGCAGTTGCTGGTGGCCGGCCGCGGCGGCTACGGCGCAACCCGCCTGCTGCCGCATATCGACTACGGCCGGCTGTGTCCGCTATTGCGCGAATCCGGCAGCCAACTGATAGGCTACAGCGATTTCACCGCCATCCAGCTGGCCCTGCTGGCCAAGGGCGGACTGGGCAGCTTCGCCGGCCCCATGGTCAGCGACTTCGGCGCCAAGCAAGTCAGCGCCTTCACCCTCAACGAATTCCTGACCACCACCACCACCGCCAACCGCCAGCTGCGCGTCGACACGCCGCAGCGCCACAATGCCAGCGGCGAGGGCATTTTCTGGGGCGGCAACCTCAGCGTGCTCAGCAGCCTGGTCGGCACCCCCTATCTGCCGGACATCAAGGGCGGCCTGCTGTTCCTGGAGGACGTCGCCGAGCAACCCTATCGCATCGAGCGCATGCTGCAGCAGTTGCATCAGGCCGGCGTGCTGGCCAAGCAGCGCGCCATTTTCATCGGCGACTTCAATATGAACCGCCAGATCGACATCTACGATCCCGGCTACACCCTGGACGCGGTACTGGCGGAAATCCGTCGCCTGACCGGCCTTCCGGTACTGACTGGCATTCCTTTTGGTCATGTCCACGACAAGACCACGCTGCCGCTGGGCTTCCCGGCCCGCTTCAGCGCCGACGGCGGCGGCCTGACGCTGCAGTTCTTCGACTACCCGGTAACGCCGGCTAATCCCCAGCAAAAAGAATTGCTTAGCGCCACCGCGCCGTTCTAAGCGCGCGCTTGACCGCCGCCGCTCGCGCGCGGCGCGCCTTGACGCTCCGGCTAGACTAGGGCAAGTTTTTCGGCTTGCCCCTCATGCCTCGCCAGGAGTCCCGCATGCCTCGTCGTTTTCCGCTGCTTGTCGGCGCGCCGCTACTCTTGGGCGCGCTCACGCTGCCCGCCGCCGCCGGCTATCAAACTCCGCCCGCCGAACTGCAAGCGCTGGTGGACGCGCCGCGCCCGCCGCTGCAAAGCCTGGGACCCAAGCGCCAAACCCTGCTGCAGATCCAACGCCCCGGCCTGCCAGGCATCGCCGATGTCGCCCAGCCGGAGCTCAAGCTGGCCGGCCTGCGCCTCAACCCGGCGATGCGCGCCGCCAGCCGCTTCGACTTCGGCAATGCGCTCAGCTTGCTGGACCTGGGCCAGGCTCGTAGCCGCGCGGTGCAAGGCCTGCCCGCCCACGCTCGCATCGCCGACAGCGCCTGGTCCGCCGATGAAAGCCGCGTCGCCTTCAGCCTATGGGGCGCCAAGGGGGTGGAGCTCTGGCTGCTAGACGTCGCCAGCGCCCGCGCGCGCCGCCTGGGTGATTTCCATCTCAACGCCGCCGCCGGCCCCGGCTTCGCCTGGCTAGGCCAGCAATTGCTGGTCAAGCTGGTGCCCGCGCGCCAAGGCCCGGCGCCGCGCGCGCCGGCCGCGCCGGACGGCCCCAATATCCAGCAAAGCGAGGGCGGCGCGCTGTCGCAAACCCGCACCTACCCCGACCTGCTCAAGACCGCCTACGACGCCGACCTGCTGGACTACCAATTGCAAAGCCAGCTGGCGCTGGTCGGCATGGACGGCAAACTCAGCCTCATCGGCCAGCCGGAACGCTATCTCGGCGTCAGCGGCGCGCCCAACCGCCAATATCTGCTGACCACCCGGCTGCAACGCCCCTATTCCACGCTGGTGCCGCTGTCGCGCTTTCCCAAGCGCATCGACGTGCTGGATCGGCAGGGACGCATCGTGCGCACCGTGGCCCAGCGGCCGCTGCTGGAACGCATGCCTTCCGGCAATGACGCGGTGGAGGCCGGTCCGCGCGAAGTGGCCTGGCGCGCCGATGCGCCGGCCAGCCTGTTCTGGGTCGAGGCATTGGACGGCGGCGACCCTGGCCGCGCCGCCGCCGAGCGCGACGCGCTCTTTCTGCAAGCCGCGCCCTTCCAGCAAGCGCCGCGCCAATGGCAGCGGCTGGCCAGCCGCTTCGTCGACATCCGCTGGGGCCGCGGCGACCTGGCCCTGGTGCGCGAACACTGGTGGAAAACCCGGGAATTGAAAGTCTGGCGCGCGCGCCCCGATCAAGACGCCGCGCCGGAACTGCTGAGCAGCCGCAAATCCGAAGACCGTTATAGCGACCCCGGTGAGGCCGCCACGGTCAGCAATGCCAATGGCCAGTTGGTGCTGCAGACCACGCCGGACGGCAAGGCCATCTACCTGCTTGGCGATGGCGCCGGCCCGGATGGCGACCGCCCCTTCGTCGACCGCTACGCGCTGGACGACAAGCGCGCCACCCGTTTGTGGCAATCACGGGCGCCGTGGTTCGAACAAGCGCTGGCGCTGCTGGACGACAAGGCAGGCCAGTTGCTGCTCAGCCGCGAATCTCCGTCGCAGCCGCCCAACCTCTACCGGCTGGAACCAGGCCGGCCGGCCAGCCTGGCCATGCTGACGCATATGCCGCATCCGACGCCGCAGTTGCAGAACGTGGGCAAGCAGTTGCTGCGCTATCGCCGCGCCGATGGCGTGGAACTGACCGCCACCTTGTATCTGCCGCCCGGCTACCAAGCCAAGCGCGACGGCCCGCTGCCGCTGCTGATGTGGGCCTATCCCACCGAATTCAAAACCGCCGCCGCGGCCAGCCAGGTGACGGAATCGCCGTACCGCTTCAACCGCATCAGCTATTGGGGGCCGCTGGCGATGCTGGCGCGCGGCTACGCGGTGCTGGACGACCCCGGCATGCCCATCGTCGGCGAAGGCGACAAAGAACCGAACGACAGCTATCTGCCGCAACTGAAAATGAACGCCCAGGCCGCGGTGGACGAAGTGCTGCGCCTAGGCGTGGCCGACCCCGCCCGCATCGCCGTCGGCGGCCATTCCTACGGCGCCTTCATGACCGCCAATCTGCTGGCGCACACCCGGCTGTTCCACGCCGGCATCGCCCGCTCCGGCGCTTACAACCGCACGCTGACGCCCTTCGGTTTCCAGTCGGAGGAACGCAATTTTTGGCAGGCCAAAGCGGTGTATCAAACCATGTCGCCGTTCAACTACGCCGAACAGATCAAGGACCCGCTGCTGCTGATCCATGGCGAAATGGACAACAACCCCGGCACCTTCCCGCTGCAGAGCGAACGGCTGTACCAGGCGCTACAGGGCCTGGGCGCCACCGCGCGGCTGGTGACGCTGCCGGCGGAAAGCCATGGCTACCGCGCGCGCGAGTCGATACTGCATATGCTGTGGGAGCAGGATCGCTGGCTGGAACGTTATCTGGGCCGCGCCAGCGCGGCGAAGACGCTCGGCTGAGCCGCGGGCAAGACAAGGCCTTGCGCTTGAAGCCGCGGCGCGCCCGCTGGCGGCGACAGGCCTAGAGCGGCCTCTCAGGCGGCGGGATCGCGCGCGGCGGCGGACAGCCAGCGCCGCACCGCTGCCTCTTCCTCCTCAGCAAAGCCGGCTAGCAGCGCCTCGTCCAGCGCGTGCACCCGTTCGCGGCAACGCTCCAACAAGGCCAAACCCTGAGCACTGACGTCGATGTGGAGGATGCGGCCATGTTCCGCGTGCCGCCGCCGCGTCACCGCCCCTCTCGCCTCCAGATTGCCGACGATCACCGTGACCGTTGGCGCGGTCAGCACCGCGATGCGGGCGATGTCGGCATTGGAACAGCCGGGATAGGACGCCAGCATCGTCAACACCGTGAACTGCGGCGGCGTGATGTCCAGATCGGCCAAGGCCCGCTCCATCCGCAAGCGATGCGCCGCAGCGGCCTGACGCAATAGATAACCCAGGCGCCCTTCCGGCCCGCGTTTGTCCTCGCCCGCCTCCGGCAATGACATTTGCCTATTGCGCATAATGTTAGACCTCTAATATTATCTTAGAACTCTATCATTGCACGGAGCCGTCAAGATGTCATCCGCCCCCAAGCACGCCGCCAAGTGGCTGCCCATCGCCTGGTTCACCATTTTCCTGGTCGGCACCGACTTATTCGTCATCTCGCCGCTGCTGCCGCTGATCGGCCGCGAACTGGGCTATCAACCCGCCTCTCTCGCCGTGCTGGTCAGCGCTTTCAGCCTGACCTACGCCATCGCCTGTCCCTTGCAGGGACGCCTGGCCGAGCGCTGCGGCGCGCGCGGCGTGTTGCTGTTCGGCATCGCGGCCCTCGCCGCCGCCAATGCCTATACCGCGCTGGCCACCAGCCTTGCTCATCTCTTGGCCAGCCGCGTGCTGGCGGGATTCGCCGCGGCCTCCATCTCACCCATGCTTTACGCCCTCGCCGCCGAACATGCCGAAACGGAGCGGCGAGCCTCCCGCATGGCTCAGGTCAATTCCGGGCTGGTGATCGCGCTGGGACTGGGCGCGCCTTTCGGCCTGCTGGTCGGCGATATCGGCAACTGGCGTCTGGTCTTCCTCGGCCTGGCCTCGGCCTTGACGCTGATGCTGCCGCTCAATATGCGCGCCTGGCGCACGGCCGGCGGCCCGCCGCCGCGCGCCGCTCAGGGCGCGGCCGCCGCGCCGGAAAGCCTGCTGCAAGCCTGGCCGCATCTGCTCACCATGACCGCCTGGGCATCCAGCGTCTACGCCGGTTACACCTTGTTGGCCACCGCGCTCGGGCGGGAACACGCCGCCGACGCCGGCCACATCGCCGCGCTGCTCAGCAGCTTTGGTTGCGGCGCCGCGCTGGGCGTGCTGCTGGGCGGCAAGATCGCCGATCGCATCGGCTCATGGCCGATGGTGCAAGCCGCCTTGCTGGCGATGAGCGCCATCTTCGCCGCCCTGGCCTGGCTCTGGTCCGCCGCATCGCTGCCGGTGCTGGCAGCCGGCCTGTTCTTGCTGGCCTTGAGCGCCTACGGCTTCTTCCCCGCGGCGCAAGCCCATGCCGCGCAACACTTCCCCCGCCGCCGGACCACGGTGCTCGGCATGATGAGCAGCGCCCTCTACCTGGGCATCACTATCGGCGCCGCCGCGGGCGCTCAGCGCTTTCAACACGCCGGCATGCCGGCGGTGTTATGCCTGTCCGCCGTGCTGGCCGGTCTTGGGGCGCTGGCCGCGCGCGCCCACGGCCGGCGGCAAGGCCGCCCAAGCCCGCGCATAGCCTGAGAACCTGTTCAAGGTCTGCTGCGCTTCGTGAGGCGTCGCTCGGTGAGTACGAGCTCAAAATGCTGATGTACCACGAGTAAATTCCGCTTTTTCGCTCGTTTTCGCCTTGTCTCGCTCCTGCTCGCGAGATCATGAACACGTCCTGTGAAGCGCCGTATCTTGGCCGCGCTCAAGCTACCAGGCCGCTCACGGCCTGCGCGGCCATGGCCAAACCAACCACCAGCATCAGCCCGGCCGACAGATAAGGCGCGCGCCGCGCCCACTCGCCCACCCCGCCGAAGCGGGCATCAGCCTTGCGCACGCCCCAAGCGGCCAGCAAGCCGACGCTGACCAGCGCCATGGCCAGGCCCAGGCTGAACGACGCCACCAGGGTCGCGCCCAGGGAAAAATGCTTCAGATGCAGGCATAACAGCAGAATGGTCACCGAGGCTGGGCACGGTATCAGGCCGCCGGTCAGGCCGAACAAGGCGATCTGGACATTACCGACCTCACGGCCAGCAAAGCGCCGCTGGATCTGCTCGGCGTGAGCCCTCTCATGGGCATCCTGATAAATCGACACCGTTTCCGGCCCACGCCGCAGACTCTTGGCCGGCCCCGCCTCCGCCGCGCGACGATAAGGCCCGGCCTGCGCCGCGTCGAGCGGTGACGTCAGCCGCAGCGGATAATGGTGCGCATGGCCGCCATGAGCCAGCCGCAAGGCCCCGATACGGGCTCCCGCCGGCAACGGCGCGCTCAACAGATACTCCCCCTCAGTTTCGAAACCGGACTCGCCCGCGCGGCCATCCAAGCACCACTCCAGCGTCAGGCCCTGTCCAGCCGGCTTTGCTCGCCGCAGTCCGGCGCCATACTGGTACAAGGCCACGCGCGCGACCGTCCCCGGCAGAAGCACGACCTCCAGCAAGCCGTGTCCGGTATCTATCATGCGGCCGCCATGAGGCGCTTGCCGCATCGCCCGTGCAGCCAGATTATCGCGCCAGGTGCGCCACAACATCCAGCCCGCCACCGTCAAGACCACCACGGCCGAGAACAACATCAAATACGGCTCGGCCTGCTCCGCGATCAGCTGATTGCCGTATTTGAGCGCCAGCCCCGCCAGCAGCCACACGATCAAGGAATGCGACAGGGCCGCGCACAAGCCCAGCAGCACCGCCTGGCCCAGACTGCCGCGGATGGCGATGATGAAGGACGCCATCATGGTCTTGGAATGCCCTGGCTCCAGCCCGTGCAGCGCGCCCAGCAGAATAGCGGATGGAATGAACAGCCAGAGATTGATGTTTCCTTGTTGAATCAGCTCGGCGATTGGCGGCATCTGTGACCTTCTCTACAATGAGTTCCGTTTGACCGCCGCGGCGGGCTCGCATCAGCGCCCCGCGGCAGAATGGCGTTCAATATACTATACCCCAGTATATTACCAAGAAAAGGAAACCGCGCGCATGCCGCACACCGTGAAAGACAAGAAAAAGCTATTGACCCGCGTCCGCCGCATCAAGGGCCAGGCCGAAGCGCTGGAGCGCGCGCTGGAACAGGAAGTCGATTGCTCGGCGATATTGCAGCAGATCGCCGCGGTGCGCGGCGCCGTCAACGGCCTGATGATGGAAGTGATGGAGGGCCATCTGCGCGAGCATCTGGGCCCGGACGCGGCCGATCCCGCGCAACGCAGCCGGGACCTGGAACAGGTGGTGGGCGTCTTGCGCTCCTATCTGAAATAAGAGCCCCTGACAAAACCGCGCAGCGCACCTGAGCCAAGGCGCGCCGACGCAGACAGTACCAGTAGTGCGACAAGAAGGCGCAACGCAGGATCAGGGGTTTTGTTAGCGGGTCTAAGAACCTGTTTACGATCTGCTGCGCGTCGGCGATACGGCGTTGAAAACCGTTTCGAAATGCTCATGTACCGCTTGTACATTCCGCTTTCTCAACGGTTTTCGCCTTGTCTCGCCCTAGCTCACAAGATCGTAAACACGTTCTAAGCGCGCAAAAAAATTGGGAGGGCTAAGCCCTCCCATCAAGTCTTGTAGCCAGGAGTGTTACAAGAAATCCTGCGCCGCCGGCCATCCGCCCGCGGCGCGTCAATAAGCGATCGCGCTTATTTCCAGTTCTGCGGCAGCTTGTAGCCCGCGTATTTCTGCTTGGCGTAAGCCTGGAAGGCCGGCGAGTTGTATGCCGCCACCACATCCTTGGCCCAGGGCTTGCCGGCGTCCGCCGCGCGCACCACACCCCAGTTCACATAGGCGTAGCTCTTTTCCTGATACACCGCCTCGGTCAGCTTGATGCCGGAACTGGTGGCGAAATTGCCGTTGATCACCGCGAAGTCCACGTCGCTGCGCGAACGCGGCAGTTGCGCGGCTTCCAGCGGGATGATCTTGATCTTCTTCACATTGACGGCGATGTCGCGCTCGGAAGCGGTCAGCGGATTGATGCCCGGCTTCAGCTTGACCCAGCCCAGGTCGGCCAGCATCACCAGCGCGCGGGCGAAGTTGGACGGATCGTTGGGCGCGGCCACGGTGGAGCCCACCTTGACGTCCTTCAAGGCCTTGACCTTGCCGGCGTAAACGCCCAGCGGCGCGGTCGGCACTTGGAACGCCTCTTTCAGGCTCAGCTTGTGCTCTTTGGCGAAGTTGTCCAGATAAGGCTTGTGCTGGAATACATTCACGTCCAGCGCGCCTTCCTGCAAGGCCAGGTTCGGACGCACATAGTCGGTGAATTCCACCAGTTTGACCTTATAACCCTGCTTTTCCAGGATGGGCTTGATCGACTGCTTGACCATATCGCCGAAGTCGCCGACGGTGGTGCCGATCACGATATCCTTCTTGGCCGGGTCCGCCGCCAGCGCCGCGCCGGCCACCGCCAGTCCCAATACCGAAGCCGCCACTGCCTTGATCACGAATCTGCGCATCTGTTTCTCCTGCTTGTCATTGATAGATAAAGGGTTCACCCTGCCGGCGCCAGGCGCCGGCGGATGTCAACGTTTGTCCAGCTTGGCCGCCAGGCGGTTGCCCAGCAGTTGAATGATCTGCACCAGCGCCACCAGCAGCAGCACCATGGCCACCATCACATCGGTCTGGTAACGGTAATAGCCGTAACGGATCGCCAGATCGCCGATGCCGCCGCCGCCCACCACCCCCGCCACCGCGGTATAGCTGAGGAAGCTGATGGTCAGGATGGTCAGGCTGGAAATCAGGCCGGAACGGGCTTCATTGATCAGCACCTTGCAGATGATCTGCAGCGGGCTGGCCCCCATCGCCTCGGCCGCTTCCACCACGCCGCGCGGGATCTCGCGCAGCGTCTGCTCGACCAGGCGGCCGAAATACGGAATCGCGGCGAAGGCCAGCGGCACCGAGGCGGCGATGGGGCCTATGGTGCTGCCCACCAGCACCCGTGTCAGCGGCACCAGCGACACCATCAGAATGATGAAGGGGAAGGAACGCACCAGGTTCACCGTCCAGCCCAGCACGCCGTTCAGCGCGCGGTTGGCGAATTGCTGACCCGGCTGGGTCAGATAGAGCACGATGCCGAGCGGACCGCCCAGCAAGATGGCGGCGCTCAAGCCCAGGCCCAGCATCACCATGGTTTCCTGCAGCGCCTGCCAGATCTCCGGTCCCATGCTCACCAGGTTCTGCACGGCTTCGTTCAGGGTTGCGGCATCCATTACGCGGCCTCCAGCAGCGAGCGCGCCAGATCGGAATCCGCCGCCACGACATTGTTCGACACTTCCACCACTTCCACCACCCGGCCGGCGTCCAGCGCCGCCGCGCGGTGGCAGATCGCCCGCACCACGCCCATTTCATGGGTGACGATGACGATGGTGACGCCAAAGCGCTGATTGATGTCCTTCAGGCACTCCAGCACCGCTTGGGTGGTTTTCGGGTCCAGCGCCGAGGTCGGCTCGTCGGCCAGGATCACCTTGGGATTGGGCGCCAGCGCGCGGGCGATGCCGACACGCTGCTTCTGGCCGCCGGACAATTGCGCCGGGTAATGGTTGGCGCGGTCCAAGAGGCCCACCACTTCCAGGCATTCATTGACGCGCTTGTCGATATCCGCCTTGGACCAGCCGGCCACTTCCAGCGGAAAGGCGACATTGCCGGCCACGGTGCGGTTGGCCATCAGATTGAATTGCTGGAACACCATGCCGATGTTCTGGCGCGCGCGGCGCAGCGCCTTGGCGGACAAGCTGGTCAGGTCTTCGCCGTCGACGATGACCGCGCCGTGGTCCGGGCGTTCCAACAAATTGATCAGCCGCAGCAAGGTGGACTTGCCGGCGCCGGAAAAACCGATCAGGCCGAAGACTTCACCCGGGCGGATGGTCAGAGAGGTTTCCGTCACCGCGTCGAACCAGCCACCCTCGGGGTGGCGAAACCGCTTGCGGACATTCTGTAGATGAATCATTCCAAACACTCCAAAAGCACAAGGCCCGCCGATTGGAGCCGGCGGGCCTTGCATGGGAATCTTCGGAATCACTGCTGAATCGAGATTACTGTAAGCAGATGCTGGATCACGTCCTGGGTCTGCTTACCCACGCTTTAGCTGTTTTACGCCCGCAAGCTGTGTTCAAATCGGCGACTAAATTTGTTTATGATTGAACATCTATTTTCGTTTCCAGTCAATACCCGCCACCCAAAAAAACCGGTATTTGTCGCATCCGACACCAAAGTCACCATCTTTTAATACTAGGGGTTATAAGCAAATAAGCAAAGCACGCACACCCAAAGCGTCAGCACAATAAAAAACCGCCGTCAGCAATCGCTAGCGGCGGTCCATTTGGCCTTGCGCCGAACTTACTGCGCGTCGGCCAGGCCTTGTTTGCCCATGGTGACGCTGTACTTCTGGCGCAGGGTATCCAGATAGCTGGACAGCTGGGCATTGGCGTTCATCTCGCCCAGGATGGCGCCCAGCTGGCCACGCTCGGCCTCGCTGGCGGCCGGAGCCGGGATCACTTTGTCGATGCGATAAAGCGCATAATCGCCGTTGTCGCGCTTGGCGCCGGCGAAGGCCGGCAGCTTGCCCGCCTGGGCGGCGAAGACCGCGCGCGCATCGGCGATCGGCAGACCGGCCGGATCGCGGCGCAGCACGGTCTTGGCTTCGCCCCAGGCCTTGCCCTCGCCCTTGCCCGCCTTCAGCTCGGCCAACAGCGCCTGCCCCTTCTTCTCGGCCAGCTTGGCGCCTTCCTTGGCCACCAGCTCCGCCTTGATCGCGTCGCGCACCTCGTCCAGCTTCTGCTGGCGTTCCGGCTGATGATCGGCCACGCGCAGCACCAGCAGGCGGCCATTGCCGATGTCCACCGGCTCGCTATTGTGCTTTTTCTTCAGCACGTCTTCGCTGAACGCCGCTTCCAGCACTTTCGGACTATTGAGCAATGCGTCCGTCGCCGGCTTGTCGCGCCCCAGCCAATCCGAATGCTGCGGCTGCAGCTTCAGCTGTTCCGCGATCGCTTTCAGCGAATCGCCCTGCTGATAAGCCAGTTCGGCCAGCTTGTCCGCCTGAGCGCGGAACAGGCTGCCGGCCTGCTGGCGCTGCAGCTTCTCGGCGATAGCCGCCTTGACCTCGGTGAAGTCGCGCGACTTCACTTCCGCCAGCTTGATGATGTGGTAGCCGAAGTCGGTGGTGATCACCTCGCTGATCTGGCCCGGCTGCATGCGGAACACCGCGTCGTCGAAGGGCTTGACCATCATGCCGCGATCGAAGAAGCCCAGATCGCCACCATTGGCGGCGGAGCCCGGGTCTTGCGACTTGGCCTTGGCCAACTCGGCGAAGCGGGTCGGATTGGCGCGCACTTCCTTCAGCAAGGCCTCGGCCTCGGCCTTGATCTTGGCCTTTTGCTCCGGCTTGGCGTCCTTGGGCACGGTCAGCAGGATGTGGGACGCGCGGCGCTGCTCATTGCTGAACTCGGCCTTGTGCTGTTCGTAGTATTTCTGCAGCTCGGCGTCGCTGGGCTTGACACTCTGCGCCAGCGCGTCCTGGGACAGCAGCACGTAGTCCAGCTTCACCTGCTCCGGCAGGCGGAAGCGCTTGGCGTTGGCGTCGTAGTATGCCTTGAGCGCGGCGTCGTCGGTCTTGACCTCAGCGGCGAAGTCCGCCGGCTTCAGCAGCAGCGCGCGCACTTCGCGGCCCTCGCCCAACAAGCCGGCCAGGCGGCTGACCACGGTATTCGCGACGAATTCGGTGCCGGCGATGCCGGTCAGCTGGCTTTGCAGCACGATGTCGCGCTTGACCTGGGTTTCGAAGGCCTCGGGCGACGGATAGCGGTTCTGCAGGAATTCGCGGTAGCGCGTCGGGCTGAATTTACCGTTGTCCTGGAAGGCGGGGATGGAGGCGATGACTTTGCGCAACTGCTCGGGGCTGACGGTGACGCCACGGTCATGCGCGTCGGACAGCAGCAGCTCTTGGCGAATCAGGTTTTCCAGCGCGGCCTGGCGGCTGGCGGAATCGGTGGGCTGGCCTTCCAATGCCCGATCCAGATCGCGCTTGTAAATCTTGGCGGAACCCACCTTGGCGAGATAAGGGTCGTCGGAAGCTGCTTCATAACTGCCCACGCCGAAGCCCACGAAGGTCAACGCGACAGCTCCCAAGACAACCTGAATGAAGACTTTATTGTTCTGGACAAACTCGAACATGGCGATTGGCTTGAGCCACCCTTGTCAAAAAAAAAGGTGAACGCTGTAGTTCGTTCACCTTTTTGTGAGTTCTGGCGGAGCGGACGGGACTCGAACCCGCGACCCCCGGCGTGACAGGCCGGTATTCTAACCAACTGAACTACCACTCCAACCGAAACTTGGTGGGCGTTGACGGAGTCGAACCGCCGACATTCTGCTTGTAAGGCAGACGCTCTACCAACTGAGCTAAACGCCCCTCGAAACACCTTGCCAGCCCTTAGAGGCTGCCAAGGCCGCTAATTATAGCGCGTCTTTCAGTGCCTTGCCAGCACGGAACTTCGGCGAACGTGCTGCCGGGATCTTGATGGTTTCGCCGGTTTTCGGGTTGCGGCCGCTGCGTTCTGCGCGCTCGCCAACGTAGAAAGTGCCGAAGCCCACCAGCGTCACGGTGTCGCCCTTTTTCAGAGCGTCGGTTACAGCAGCCACCATGCCATCCAGCGCCTTGGCGGCGGCAGCTTTGGAGATATCGGCCTCAGCGGCAATAGCATCAATCAGTTCAGACTTGTTCACGTAAGTCCCCTTTCGTCGTTCTCGGTCTACGTAATTCGGATAAAAACCGCTTGCTTTATAGCAAGGGCGAAATCCTTGTGTCAAGCGGCTTTGACGGGCATTTTGCCATTTCGCAAACCCGCTGGAAAGCCGCTTGAACACAAGTTATTCAACGTTCGGCTAAGGCCATGATTCTTAATGCTTCATCACGGACACGCCTTGCGCTGCCTCCTGCGTCGCTCGCAACTCCTCCGCCGGCTTTTCTTCTTCCGACAAAGGCTCCGGCTGTCGCTCCAACGCCAAGGCCAAGACTTCGTCTATCCACTTAACGGCATGGATTTCGATTTTATGCTTGATATTGGCGGGAATTTCAACCAAATCTTTTTCATTGCCCTTGGGGATCAACACATGCTTGATCCCGCCGCGATGCGCGGCCAGCAGCTTTTCCTTCAGGCCGCCGATGGGCAGTACTTCGCCGCGCAGCGTGATCTCGCCGGTCATCGCCACATCGGCGCGCACCGGAATGCCGGTCAGGACGGACACCAGGGCCGTGGTCATCGCGATGCCGGCACTGGGGCCGTCTTTCGGCGTCGCCCCTTCCGGCACGTGGATGTGCATATCGCTCTTCTCGTAGAAGTCCGGCTTGATGCCCAGCGAACGCGCGCGGCTGCGCACCACGCTCATCGCCGCGGTGATGGATTCCTGCATCACCTCGCCCAGCTGGCCGGTGCGGATGATATTGCCCTTGCCCGGCAGCGACACCGCCTCGATGGTCAGCAATTCGCCACCCACCTCGGTCCAAGCCAGGCCGGTGACCTGGCCGATGCGGTTCTCGTCCTCGGCGATGCCGTAATCGAAACGGCGCACGCCCAGGTATTTGTCCAGGTTGCGGCCGCTGACCGTCACCTTGGCCGCCTTGCCGGCCTTCAGCGAGGCGCTGGTCACCACCTTGCGGCAGATCTTGGCGATTTCGCGGTCCAGGCTGCGCACGCCGGCTTCACGGGTGTAGTAGCGCACGATGTCGCGCAGCGCGGTCTCCTGCACCGCCAACTCGCCCTCCTGCACGCCGTTGGCCTTCATCTGCTTGGGCAACAGGTATTTGGTGGCGATATTGACCTTCTCGTCCTCGGTGTAGCCGGCGAGACGAATGATTTCCATCCGGTCCAGCAGCGCCGGCGGAATGTTCAGCGAGTTGGCCGTGGCCACGAACATCACATCGGACAAGTCGAATTCGACTTCGGCGTAATGGTCGATGAAGGAGTGGTTCTGCTCCGGGTCCAAGACTTCCAGCAGGGCCGACGACGGATCGCCGCGGAAGTCCGCGCCCATCTTGTCCACTTCGTCCAGCAGGAACAGCGGGTTCTTCACCGCCGCCTTGCTCATGTTCTGCAGCACCTTGCCCGGCATCGAGCCGATATAGGTGCGGCGATGGCCGCGGATCTCGGACTCGTCGCGCACCCCGCCCAGCGCCATGCGCACGAACTTGCGGTTGGTGGCGCGCGCCAGCGACTGGCCCAGCGAGGTCTTGCCCACGCCCGGCGGTCCCACCAGGCACAGAATGGGCGCCTTGAGCTTGTCGACGCGCTGTTGCACCGCCAGGTACTCCAGAATACGTTCCTTGACCTTTTCCAGGCCGAAGTGATCCTCGTCCAGCACTTCCTCGGCCTTGGCCACGTCCTTGCTGATCTTGGTCTTCTTCTTCCACGGCAGCTCAAGCAGGGTGTCGATGTAGTTGCGCACCACGGTGGCTTCCGCCGACATCGGCGACATCATGCGCAGCTTCTTGAGCTCGGACATCGCCTTCTCGCGGCCTTCCTTGCTCATGCCGGCGGCCTTGATCTTGTTTTCCAGCTCGTCGAGGTCGCTGACCTCGTCCATCTCGCCGAGCTCTTTCTGGATCGCCTTGACCTGCTCGTTCAGGTAGTACTCGCGCTGGCTCTTTTCCATCTGCCGCTTGACGCGGCCGCGGATGCGCTTCTCCACCTGCAGGATGTCGATCTCGCCTTCCAGCTGCGACATCAGATGCTCGAGGCGCTGCTGCACATCGAACATCTCCAGCACTTCCTGCTTCTGCTCCAGCTTCAGCGGCAAGTGGGCGATGATGGTGTCGGCCATGCGGCCGGCGCGGTCGATGCCGGCCAGCGAGTTCAACACCTCGGGCGGGATTTTCTTGTTCAGCTTGACGTACTGCTCGAACTGGGCGAGCAGCGCGCGGCGCATCGCCTCGGTCTCGGTCGATTCCTCGGCCTCCGGGCTCAGCGGCTTGAAGGCGCCGACGAAGCATTCGTCCTCTTCGCCCACCGATTCGATCATCGCGCGCTGACGGCCTTCGACCAGCACCTTGACGGTGCCGTCCGGCAGCTTGAGCATCTGCAATACCGAGGCGATGGTGCCGACCTGATACAGGTCGTCGGCGGACGGTTCGTCCTTGGAGGCCGAGCGCTGGGCCACCAAGAGGATTTGCTTGCCCTCGTCCATCGCCAGCTCCAGCGCGCGGATGGATTTGGCGCGGCCGACGAACAGCGGGATCACCATATGGGGGAAGACCACCACGTCGCGCAGCGGCAGCAATGGCAGCGTGGCTTCTTCTTTGAGTTCTGCGGGTTGCGGCATATCACCTAACCTTGCTTATGAAACAATGCTTGGGAGATGGGGGGGCGGACGACAAAATTCAACACCCCCATACTAAATCAGATTTCCGGCTCTACAAATAAAAAACCGCCCGGTTTGGGCGGTCTCCGGAAGCGCGGCGGACTATCAGGCCGACTGCGCCTTATCGTCCTTGTCGCGATAGATGAACAGCGGCTTGTCGCCCTTGTCGATAACCTTTTCATCCACCACCACTTTTTCCACGTCGGCCATGGACGGCAGCTCGTACATGGTGTCGAGCAGCGCCCGTTCCAGAATGGAACGCAGGCCGCGCGCGCCGGTCTTGCGGTTCAGCGCCTGCTTGGCGATCACGCGCAAGGCGGACGGACGCACTTCTAGCTCCACCGACTCCATCGAGAACAGCTTCTGGTACTGCTTGATCAGCGCGTTCTTCGGCTGAGTCAAGATAGTGACCAGCGCTTCCTCGTCCAGCTCCTCCAGCGTCGCGGCCACCGGCAGGCGGCCGATCAGTTCCGGAATCAGACCGAAACGGATCAGATCCTGCGGCTCCACTTCCTGGAACAGCATGGACAGGCTCTTGCCGTCGTCCTTGGAGCTGATGTCGGCACCGAAGCCGATGCCGCCCTTTTCCGAGCGCTGGCGAATGATCTTCTCCAGCCCGTCGAAAGCGCCGCCGCAAATGAACAGGATATTGGTGGTGTCCACCTGGATGAATTCCTGGTTCGGATGCTTGCGGCCGCCCTGCGGCGGAATCGAGGCCACGGTGCCCTCGATCAGCTTCAGCAGCGCCTGCTGCACGCCCTCGCCCGATACGTCGCGGGTGATGGACGGGTTTTCAGACTTGCGCGAGATTTTGTCGATCTCGTCGATGTAGACGATGCCGCGCTGGGCCTTGTCCACGTCGTAATCGCACTTCTGCAGCAGCTTCTGGATGATGTGCTCGACATCCTCGCCCACATAACCCGCTTCGGTCAGCGTGGTGGCGTCGGCGATGACGAAGGGCACGTCCAGCAAACGCGCCAGTGACTGGGCGAGCAGGGTCTTGCCGGAGCCGGTCGGGCCGATCAGCAAGATGTTGCTCTTGGCCAGCTCGACCTCGTTCTTGCTGGCCGGGCTGTTCAGACGCTTGTAGTGGTTGTACACCGCCACCGACAGGGTCTTCTTGGCGAAGTCCTGGCCAATGATGTACTGGTCCAGGTCCGCGCGGATTTCCTGCGGCGTCGGCAGCGGACGGTCTTCAGAGACGGACGCGGCATCGCCGACGCCCTTCTCCAGCTCCTCGCGAATGATGTCGTTGCACAGCTCGACGCATTCGTTGCAGATGAAGACCTGCGGCCCTGCGATCAGGCGCTGGACTTCATGCTGGCTCTTGCCGCAGAAAGAGCAGTAGAGAAGCTTTTCATTGCTGTTCTTGTCAGCCATTGGCGGATTCCATCGCTCCTTAAGCTGTCACGTCCTTGTGGGACGTCAGCACTTTGTCGATCAAGCCGTAAGCCTGTGCCTCGTCGGCGGACATGAAGTTGTCGCGCTCGGTGTCGGCCACCACGCGCTCCAGCGGCTGGCCGCTATGCTTGGCCAGCAGTTCGTTCATCTTGGCCTTGACCTTGACCAGTTCACGCGCATGGATTTCGATATCGGTGACCTGGCCGGACAGGCCGCCGCCGTACAGCAGCGGCTGGTGGATCATCACCCGGCTGTTGGCCAGCGCGAAACGCTTGCCCGCGGCGCCGGCGGCGAGCAGGAAGGCGCCCATGCTGGCGGCCTGGCCGATGCACAGGGTGGAGACATCCGGCTTGATGAAGTTCATCGTGTCGTAAATGGACATGCCCGCGGTAATCGACCCACCCGGCGAGTTGATGTAGAAGTGAATGTCCTTGTCCGGATTTTCCGATTCAAGGAACAACATCTGCGCCACAACCAGGTTGGCCGACTCATCCGTGACAGGGCCCACCAGGAACACGATGCGTTCCTTCAGCAGACGCGAGTAGATGTCATACGCGCGCTCGCCGCGGCCGCTTTGTTCCACCACCATGGGCACCAGGCCCAGACCTTGAGGTTCCATCATCGATTTCATCGGCCACTCCAGCTGTTATCAGGCGTTGTTGCCCATCAGGGCGTCGAAGGACAGTTCTTTCTCTACAACATTGGCCTTGGACAGCACAAATTCAACCACATTGTCTTCCAGGACCATGGAGGTCGGGCCTTCCAGGCGATCCGGGCTGGCGTAGTACCAGGTCAGCACTTCAGCCGGATCTTCGTAGCTGTCGGCGAACTCGGTGATCATGGCCTTGATTTGGTCCTGCTTGGCTTCCAGCTTGTTGGATTCCACCACTTCGGACAGGATCAGACCCAGGGCCACGCGGCGCTCGGCTTGCTGAGCGAACAGTTCCGGCGGGAACGGCATGTCCTTGACGTTCATGCCGCGCTGTTGCATGTCGCGACGGGCCTGCTCGACCAGACGGCCGATTTCCAGGCTGACCAGGGCTTTCGGCAGTTCGATCTCGGTGGCGTCCAGCAGCGCCTGCATCACGTTTTCCTTGGTGCGGGCCTGCAGGCGGCGCTTCACTTCGCGCTCGACGTTCTTGCGGATTTCGGCGCGCATTTTTTCCACGTCGCCGTCGGCGATGCCCAGTTGCTTGGCGAACTCATCGTTCACTTCCGGCAGCACGGCTTCAGCCACGTTCTTCAGCAGGATCTCGAACACGGCGGTTTTGCCGGCCACGTCCTTGCCATGGTAGTCCTCGGGGAAGCTCACTTCCACGCTCTTGATCTCGCCTTCCTTCATGCCGGTGACGCCGGCTTCGAACTCGGCCAGCATCTGGCCCTGGCCCAGCACGAAGGGGAAGTTCTCGGAAGAGCCGCCTTCGAAGGCCACGCCGTCGATGGCGCCCTTGAAGTCGATGATCACGCGGTCGCCGGCGGCGGCTTCGCGCTCAACGCGGTTGTAGCGAGTGCGCTGCTTGCGCAGGATGTCGATGGTTTTCTCGATCTCGGCATCGCTCACCGGGGTCAGCGGCTTCTCGATTTCCTTGCCGGCCAGTTCGCCCACCTTCACTTCCGGGTAAACCTCGAAAGTAGCGGCGAACTTGAAGCTTTCCTTGTCGTCGCCGGCGGCTACCGGCTCAAAGCGCGGGTAGCCGGCAACGCGCAGCTTCTGCTCGCTCACGGCGGAGTAGAAACCCTGTTGAACCTGTTCACCCATCACTTCTTCACGCACCTGGGCGCCGTAGTTCATTTCCACGATCTTCAACGGAGCCTTGCCCGGGCGGAAACCTTGGATCTTGGCGTTGCGGGCTACGCGCTTCAGGCGCTCGGCCACTTGCGCGTCGATGGCTGCCAGCGGCAGGGCGATGTTCATGCGGCGCTCAAGATTGCTCAATGTTTCCAGCTGTACTTGCATGTTAAATCCTTAGTGTGTGACAGGTTTAGTCATCTGGGACGGTACGACGCCACGGATAGGCGGACTCGGCGGGCATTGCCGCATCTCCATTACCGCACCTCCAAGTGGCGCTGCGCGGAGTTACACCGCGCACCCAACGCGAAAGCGGACAGTATAGCACGCGGCCCGCGCTGGCAAGTAGCCGCCCGGCCAGCCCGGCGTCACGGCCAGCGCAGGACGGCGGGCTCGCCGCGGGCGCCGCCGGCGCCGCGCGCAAGCCAAGTTTTTGAATCGACGGATGAATGCGCGCGTGATTTTGAACAGAGACAGGTCAGGTCGATAGGCCGGCGGCGACACGCCGATAAAAGATTTCAATCAGCGATGTTGAATATTCCAATCAAGCGAACGCTTAACCTTGCCCCGCCGCTCTTGTATATTGTCAGCCGAAACGCCCGCGCCCGGCGCGCGCGCTGCCCGAAAGAGTCCGCTCTTGGATTCCGGCGGACAGGCACCATACTTCAGAACTGAACGACTCAACCACGGCTCCAATCAGGCCGTCCGGTTCGACGCAATCGGTTTCATTACCCGCTTTTCACACAGGAAAACATCATGACCACGACTCGCCACAGTCCCCTGCTGATTCTGGGTTCCGGCCCCGCCGGCTATACCGCCGCCGTTTACGCCGCGCGCGCCAACCTGAAGCCGGTGCTGGTGACCGGCCTGGCGCAAGGCGGCCAGCTGATGACCACCACCGACGTGGACAACTGGCCTGCGGACGCGGCCGGCGTGATGGGCCCGGAACTGATGCAGCGCTTTCAGCAGCACGCCGAGCGCTTCGGCACCGAGATCCTGTTCGACCACATCCACACCACCCATCTGCACGAAAAGCCGATCCGCCTGGTCGGCGACGCCGGCGAATACACTTGCGACGCGTTGATCATCGCCACCGGCGCCTCGGCCAAATACCTGGGCCTGGCGTCCGAAGAAGCGTTCAAGGGCAAGGGCGTGTCCGCTTGCGCCACCTGCGACGGCTTCTTCTACCGCAACCAGGACGTGGCGGTGATCGGCGGCGGCAACACCGCGGTCGAGGAAGCGCTGTACCTGGCCAATATCGCCAAGCACGTGACCCTGATCCATCGCCGCGACACCTTCCGCGCCGAGAAGATCCTGATCGACAAGCTGATGGACCGCGTCAAGGAAGGCAAGATCAGCCTGAAGCTGAACGCCACCCTGGACGAAGTGCTGGGCGATGATTCCGGCGTCACCGGTCTGCGCCTGAAGTCCATGCAGGACGGCAGCA
Source organism: Chromobacterium sp. LK1 (assembly GCF_001043555.1). Classification (NCBI taxonomy): domain Bacteria; kingdom Pseudomonadati; phylum Pseudomonadota; class Betaproteobacteria; order Neisseriales; family Chromobacteriaceae; genus Chromobacterium; species Chromobacterium sp. LK1. Next base: position 76,609 of record NZ_LDUI01000040.1, read on the forward strand.
CTGAAGAGATCAAGGTGCTGGGCCTGTTCGTCGCCATCGGCCACCAGCCCAACACCGAGATCTTCAAGGGCCAGCTGGAAATGGACGGCACCGGCTACCTGATCACCAAGAGCGGCCGCGAAGGCAACGCCACCGCCACCAGCGTGGCGGGCGTGTTCGCCGCCGGCGACGTGCAGGACCACATCTACCGCCAGGCGGTGACCAGCGCCGCTTCCGGCTGCCAGGCCGCCCTGGACGCGGAACGTTATCTGGACAGCCTGAAGTAAACACTTGAAAGCGTTCAAAAAAGCGCTACAAGGCCTGCGCCAGCAGGTGCGCGATTCCCGCGCGCCGGCTGGCGTTTCCGTTTCCGCCGCCCCGCCGGCCGAGCCGGAACCGGACTTCCGCCAGCTATTCCGCGACGTCAAGCCGCTGAAACCGGATGGCCGCCATACCAGCCCGCGCGCCAAGCCCAGCCCGCACCCGCGCCGCCGCCACGCCCACGAGACGACGTCGGAGGCGGTGCAGCAGGCCTTGTTGCAGCAGATGGTGGGCTGGTTCGAACCGGCCGAGATCGACACTCATTTCGCCCGTCCAGGCATGCCCTCCGCCACGCTAAAGAAACTGCGCGCCGGTTTCTGGCCGGTCAGCCGCCAGCTCGACCTGCACGGCTGCGACCGCTACCAGGCCCAGGATGCGCTGGCGCTGTTCCTGCACCAGGCGCGGCGCCACGGCCCTTGCGTGCGAGTGATACACGGCAAGGGCTTCGGCTCCAACGGCCAGCCGGTGCTCAAGCGCATGGTGCGCGCCTGGCTCAAGCACCACCCCGATGTGCTGGCCTTTTGCGAGGCCGGCGAAACCATGGGCGGCGCCGGCGCCTTGCTGGTGCTGCTGCGCCGCGAACACGCGCCGTGAAAATTTCGTTACCCATTCCCATTGTCTAACCGGGCGGGAATCCGCTAATCTCAAGACAAGGCGGACGCACCACCCAGTTCCACCACAGGAGTTATTGCATGTCCGGCACTGCTTGCCCCGACTTCACCCTGCCCGGCACCGCCGGCGTCTCGTTTCAGCTGTCCTCCAGCCCAAAGCCGCTGGTGATCTACTTCTACCCCAAAGACAACACGCCCGGCTGCACCAATGAAAGCATGGACTTCCGCGATCTCCATGCCGAATTCGCCGCGGCCGGCGCCGTCGTCGTCGGCATTTCCCGCGACGGCCTGAAGTCCCACGAAAACTTCAAGGCCAAGCTGGAGCTGCCGTTTGAACTGCTGTCCGACCAAGAGGAGACCGTCTGCAATCTGTTCGGCGTCATCAAGATGAAGAATATGTATGGCAAACAAGTCCGAGGCATTGAGCGCAGCACCTTCGTGATTGACCGGAACGGCGACATCGCGCGCGAGTGGCGCGGCGTCAAAGTGCCCGGCCACGCCGCGGCGGTGCTGGACTTCGTCAAGACGCTCTAAAAAACCGCGTCGGGGCCGGCCAGCTTCCGGGCCGCCCCACGATAAAACCAGGGGATCATCATGGCCAGCCGCAAAAAAGTCAGCGCCAGCAAGCTGTTTGTTCTCGATACCAACGTATTGCTGCACGACCCCACCTGCTTGTATCGCTTCGAAGAACACGATGTGTTCATCCCCATCATCACGCTGGAAGAACTGGACACCCACAAGAAGGGCATGTCCGAAGTGGCGCGCAACGCCCGTCAGGCCAGCCGCTTCCTGGACGAGATCGTCAGCGGAGCCGAAGCGGAGATCGAATCCGGCATACCGCTAAAAAGCGCCAGCCGCGACGCCGCCACCGGCAAGCTGATCCTGCAGACTCAGGCGATACACAGCGTGCTGCCGCCGTCGCTGCCGGTGGGCAAGGCCGACAACCAGATTCTCGGCATCGTGATGGCATTGAAGGAGCTGCAGCACGGCCGCTCGGTGATCCTGGTGTCCAAGGACATCAATATGCGCATCAAGGCCCGCGCATTGGGCCTGGACGCGGAAGACTACTTCAACGACAAGGTGCTGGAAGACACCGACCTGCTCTACACCGGCACCCGCGAGATCGACGAGAGCTTCTGGGAACGCAACGGCAAGGACATGAAGTCCTGGCAGGAACAGGGGCGCAGTTACTACCAGGTCAAGGGCCCGGACGGCCAGAACCTTTACGTCAACCAGATGCTGTGGCAGGAAGGCGCCCAGCCGCTGCAAGCGCGCGTGACCCAGGTGGAGGGCAAGAGCGCGGTGCTGCAGACGCTGAAGGATTACAGCCATCACAAGAACAATGTCTGGGGCATCACCGCGCGCAACCGCGAACAGAATTTCGCCCTCAATCTGCTGATGGACCCGGAAGTGGACTTCATCACCCTGCTGGGCCAGGCCGGCACCGGCAAGACCCTGCTGACGCTGGCCGCCGGCCTGGCGATGACGCTGGAGCAGAAGCTGTACTCGGAAATCATCATGACCCGGGTCACCGTGCCGGTGGGCGAGGACATCGGCTTCCTGCCCGGCACCGAGGAAGAAAAGATGGCGCCGTGGATGGGCGCGCTGGAAGACAATCTGGATGTGCTCAACAAGAGCGACGACGACGGTGGCGACTGGGGCCGCGCCGCCACCCGCGATCTGATCCGCTCCCGCATCAAGGTCAAATCGCTGAACTTCATGCGCGGCCGCACCTTCCTCAATAAATACCTGATCATAGACGAGGCGCAGAACCTGACGCCCAAGCAGATGAAAACGCTGATCACCCGTGCCGGCCCCGGCACCAAGGTGGTCTGCCTGGGCAATATCTCGCAGATCGACACCCCCTACCTGACCGAGGGCAGCTCCGGCCTGACCTATGTGGTAGACCGTTTCAAAGGCTGGGAGCATTCCGGCCACATCACGCTGCAGCGCGGTGAGCGCTCGCGGCTGGCCGACCACGCGGCCGAAGTGCTGTGATGCATCCACGCCTGGAACTGCTGCATCAGGCTCCGGCAACAACGGCGGCGCGTCTCGCGCCGCCGTTGTTGTTCGTGCATGGCGCCTTTTGCGGCGCCTGGTGCTGGCGGGAGAATTTCATGCCCTGGTTCGCCCGACAAGGCTACGATTGCTGGGCGCTGAGCCTGGAAGGCCACGGCGGCAGCGAGGGTCGGGACTACCTGGCCGCGATCGGCGTCGACGACTATGTGCGCAATCTCGACGCAACGCTCAAACAACTACCGGCCGCGCCGGTGATGGTCGGCCATTCCATGGGCGGCTTTGTCGCGCAGCAATACCTGAGCCGCCACAAACTGCCCGGCGCCGCCTTGCTGGCCTCGGTACCGCCCGGCGGGCTCGCCTCGTCCAGCCTGCGGCTGCTGACGCAGGCGCCGGCGCTATTCCTCAAGCTCAATATGTACCAGCACGGCCTGTACGACCCGGAGTTCGTCGAACTGAAAGACATGCTGCTGTCGCCGGATGCGCCGGAATCGGCGGTGGAACTGCTGATCAGCCGCTGCCAGCAGGAAAGCCAGCGCGCCTTGATGGACATGACCCTGGTCAATCCGCTGGCCAACCGGCCGCTGGCGAAGATGCCGGCGCTGGTGCTGGGCGCGGCCGAGGACAAGCTCGTAGGGCCGGAAGACGTGGTCGCCACCGCGCGGCGGCTGGATGTGGCGGCGGACATCCTGCCCCATCTCGGCCACATGATGATGCTGGACACGCGCTGGGAGAGCGCGGCGGAATGGCTGGCCAGCTGGCTGGAACGGCAGTTTCCGGAAGACTGGAATCAGGCGCTCAGCGCCTGAGAACCTGTTTACGCACTGCTGCGCGTCATGAGACGTGGCGCGGTGAGCACCGCTTCGAAATACTCATGCGTCACGAGCACATTCCGCTTCCTCAGCTGTTTTCGCCTTGTCTCGCCCTAGCTCGCGAGATCGTGAACAGGTTCTGAAACCCCACAATAAAAAAAGCGGCCTAGGCCGCTTTTTCAGTCACCCCGCCGTCTCAGGCTCGGGTATCGATATTCTGCCCCAGATGGGCCGGATTGCTGGCCTGGGCCTGTGCCATATTGTCGGACGCGCCTTGCACCAAGCTCAAAGCCGACTGCGACTGCGCCGACATGGCTTTTTTCAATGCGTAGATCTGGATGCTGTTGGACACGCCCTGCCCACTGATCTGACTCAATCCATCCATACTTCGCCTCCCTCTGAAACACGCACAATGCGCATGGCTACAGTCTAGACGCATCATCGCCGGCTGTCATCGCCGAATTTAATCTTTTGTATCCAATACACTACAGCCCTGGGCCACGATGCGACGCGGACGGCATAATACCGGACGCCCCTCCGCATTCACCGAGACCGCATCCATGCGTTTGCACAGCCTTTCCCTCACTCATTTTTCCCTGATCCACCAAGCCTTCACCCAGGCTTTCGACGACTATCTGGTGCCGATGCGGATGGACGAAGAACAGCTGGCCGCCATGCTGCACCGTCGCGGCTGGCGGCCTGAACTCAGCGTCGGCGCCTGGCAAGGAGATGCTCTCGTCGGCCTGTGGCTGGCCGGCATCCATTGCGATGAGAGCGGCCCTGCCGGCTATTGCATAGCCACCGGCGTGCTGCCGGCCGCGCGCCGTCGGGGTCTGCTGCAGGCGATGGCCGCCACGGCGAGCCAGCGCCTGGCCAGCCGCGGCATCCGCCGCCAACGGCTGGAAGTGATCGCCGACAACGCCGCTGCGCTGGCCGCCTATACCGGCCTCGGCTTTCAAGCGCATCGCCGGCTGGACTGTTACCGCATCGAACAAGCCATCGTCGCGCCACCCGGCGACTGGACGCTGCAAGAGGGGCAGCCGGAAGAATGGCCGTGCTGGACGCTGGACTTCGAACCGGCAATACCCAATAGCCGCGACAGCCTGCAACGGGCGCGGCCGCCGCTGAGCTTGCTGACCGCGCGGTGGAATGGCGCCCTGATCGGCTATGCCCTGCACTCCAGCGCCGGCGACATCGCCGAACTGGCGGTGCGCGCCGACTGCCGACGCCGTGGCGTCGCCCGTTCGTTGCTGGCCGCGACGCAAGCGGCCATCGGCGCCGAGCGCCTCGGCTGCAACAATATCGACGCCGCCGATCAGGCGATGGCCGACTTGCTGCGCGGCTGCGGCGGCCAGCTGTGGCTGTCGCAATGGGAGATGCGCCGCGCTTGACCGTGTGCATGCCATAGCGGTAACATCAAACAAATGTTTGCTAAACGGACAAATGTTTGATGACTGAGCGGGAACAACAAATCCTCTCTCTGCTGCGCCTGGATCCGCTGATCCCGCAGCAGGAGCTGGCGGATCAACTGGGCATCAGCCGCTCGGCGGTGGCCGGGCACATCATGAATCTGGTGCAAAAGGGGCATATCCGCGGCAAAGGCTACATCCTGGCCGAGCAGCGTTATATCGCCGCCGTCGGCGGCGCCAATATGGACATCGTCGGCAGCGCCGCCGCCGCGCTGCGCCACGGCGACTCCAATCCCGGCCAGGTGCGCTGCTCGCCCGGCGGCGTGGCGCGCAACGTCGCGGAAAACCTGGCGCGGCTGGGCGCCGACTGCCGGCTGGTCTCGGTGGTGGGCGACGACATCCACGGCCGTTCGCTGCTGGAAGCCACCCAGCGCGCCGGCGTCGACGTGCGCGGCTGTCTGACGCTGCCGGACGCCGCCACCTCCACCTATCTGTCCATCCAGCAGGCCGATGGCGACATGGCGCTGGCCATCAACGACATGGATATCCTCAAGCGGCTGACGCCGGAACGGCTGCAAGCGCAGCGCGAGCTGGTGCGCCACGCCGGCGCGGTGGTGGCCGACACCAATCTATGCGCCGACGCGCTGGCCTGGCTGATCGCCGAAAGCGGCGACAAGCCGCTGTTCATCGATCCGGTCTCCGCGTTCAAGGCCGAGCGCATTCGCCCCTGGCTGTCGCGCATCCACACCTTGAAGCCCAACCGCCTGGAAGCCGCCGCCTTGTCCGGCCTGCCGCTGGAACGGCCGGAACACGCGCCGGACGCCGCGCGCTGGTTCCATGGCCAGGGCGTGCGCCGCGTGGTGCTGAGCATGGCCGGCGCCGGCATCTATTACAGCGGCGAAGCCGGCGACGGCTGGCTGGACGCGCCGGACTGCGCCATCGTCAACACCACCGGCTCCGGCGACGCGCTGATGGCCGGCCTGGCCTGGGGCTGGCTCAATGAACTGCCGCTGGCGGACAGCGTGCGCTTCGCCCGCGGCTGCGCCGCGCTGACGCTGTCCTCCGCCGCCACCAACAATCCCTCACTGTCGCGCGCGGCGGTGGAAGCCTATCTGAACGCCTGATCTCGTCATCAACAAGGAGCACGCAATGCACAACGCCCATCTCGACATCCATCCCGAAGTCGCCTCCGCCCTGGCCGCCAACCGCCCGGTGGTGGCGCTGGAGTCCACCATCATCTCCCACGGCATGCCCTATCCGCAGAACGTGGAAACCGCGCTGCAAGTGGAAGCGGAAATCCGCGCCCACGGCGCGGTGCCGGCCACCATCGCCATCATCGACGGCCGCTTGAAAGCCGGCCTGAGCGCGGACGAGATCGAATACCTGGGCAAGGGCGGCCGCGACATCGCCAAGGTCAGCCGCCGCGACCTGCCCTTCATCGTCGCCGGCAAGCGCAGCGGCGCCACCACCGTGGCCACCACCATGATCATCGCCGCGATGGCCGGCATCCGCGTGTTCGCCACCGGCGGCATCGGCGGCGTGCACCGCGGCGCAGAGCGCAGCTTCGACGTGTCCGCCGATCTGCAGGAACTGGCGCAAACCCCGGTGGCCGTGGTCTGCGCCGGCGCCAAGTCCATCCTGGACCTGGGCCTGACGCTGGAATACCTGGAAACCCATGGCGTGCCGGTCATCGGCCATCGCTGCGACCACCTGCCGGCCTTCTTCACCCGCGACAGCGCCTTCAAGCTGGACCACCGTCTGGACGAAGCCGCCGACATCGCCGCCACGATGCAGGCCAAGTGGCAGCTGCAGCTGCGCGGCGGCGTGGTAGTGGCCAACCCGATTCCGGAGCAATACGCGATGCCGCGCGACAAGATCGACGCCGCCATCGAACAAGCTCTGGGCGAGGCCGAAGCGCAAAGCGTGGCCGGCAAGGAATCCACCCCCTTCCTGCTGGCCCGCGTCTGCGAACTGACCGGCGGCAACAGCCTGGCCGCCAACATCCAGCTGGTGCTGAACAACGCCCGCCTAGCCTCGGCGATCGCCGCGCGCTACTGCGAGCTGAGCGCCGGCTAAGCGCCTCGCGAGCAAGAACGACACATTGAACCGGCTTTTAACGCCGGCTTGACGGCGGTGCGGATTGGGGCTGTAATCCTCTGCCCCAACCCACCACCGCCGCAATGAGCCACCCCCTTAGCGATACCCCGCTGGAAAACTGGCGCCAACGCCTGATCCAGTTGCTGCTGCAACAGCCGGGCGACGACGACGGCGCCCACGACCTCAACCACTTCCACCGCGTCTGGGCCTGCGCCCGCCAGTTGCTGGACGCCCACCCCGAAGCCGACGCGCTGACCGTGCTGGCCGCCTGCTATCTGCACGACCTGGTCAACCTGCCCAAGAACCACCCGGAGCGCCATCTAGCCTCGCGCCAGGCCGCCACGCGCGCCCGCGCGCTGCTGGCCGCCGACAACTTTCCGCAGCACAAGCTCGACGGCGTCGCCCACGCCATCGAAGCGCACAGCTTCAGCGCCGCTATCGCGCCGCAAAGCCTGGAGGCGCGCATCGTGCAGGACGCCGATCGCATGGACGCGCTGGGCGCCATCGGACTGGCGCGGCTGTTCTACACCGCCGGCCGCATGGATTCCGCGCTGGCCCACCCGCTGGACCCTCAGGGCGCAGACCGCGAGCTGGACGACCGCCGCTGGGCGCTGGACCATATCGAGGTAAAACTGGCTAAATTGCCAGGCATGATGCAGACCGAGGCCGGCAGGAAAATGGCGGAGCAGCGGCTGCAAGCGCTGTTCGAATTCCGCCGGCAATTCTGCCAGGAATGGCTGACCGGCTAAGCTCAGACTCGCCAAAGAACTCGCTAAGCCACTGATAGTCAAACAAAAATAGTTCTAGTTTGGAAACTATCAATACGATGACAAAACCATCGGCATGGCGCAAAATATCCGCACCCCACCCCCGAGTTCAAGCATGATTCTGAAGCTGCAACGCAATACCCAAGGCCGCGACTGGGCGGTAGGCGATATCCACGGCTGCTTCCGTCAACTGTCGCGGCTGTTGAAAATGGCCGCCTTCAATCCCACATGCGACCGGCTGTTCTCGGTCGGCGACATGGTGGACCGCGGCGCCGACAGCGCCGCGGTGCTGGAGTGGCTGGCGCAACCGTGGTTCCACGCGGTGCGCGGCAATCACGAGCAATTGGCGATCGATTCGCTGCTGGGCGACAAGCAGGCCGAGATCCGCCACGTCAACAATGGCGGCTCCTGGCTGCTGGCCCTGCCCACGGCGCAGCGACTAGCCTGCCTCGCAGCCTTTCAGCGCCTGCCCTACGCGATAGAGATCGCCGACGGCGCTGGCGGCAGGATAGGCGTGGTGCACGCCGATTGCCCGGACAATGACTGGGACGCCCTGGTCGCGGGTCTGGAAAACGGCACCCTGCCGGACGCCAGCCGCAACACCGCGCTGTGGTCGCGCGAACGCGCGCGCAATGGCCGCGGCGGCGTGGTCAGCGGCGTCGAGCTGCTGCTGGTTGGCCATACCCCGCAGACCAGCGCCACTCGTTTCGACAATGTGCTGAACCTGGATACCGGCGCGGTCTACGGCGGCAAGCTGACCTTGTTTTGCCTGAATGATTTCGTCGAATTATCGCTGCCCAGCGAAGAGCATGGGCTGATGGAGTTCCAGCTGCATTGAACGGGCCGCTGGCGCGCCGTGGCCGGGATGGCTAGAATGCGGCGCTCTGTCTTTTCCTCCAGGAGCCCCAGATGGCCAGCAAGAAAGCCGCGAGCAAGCCCCAGGCGCAGCAACGCCAGCAGCAGGACAAGCGCTGGAGTTCAGCGGAACAGGCCTGCCGCGAAATCATCGCACTGCTGGATACGCTGAACCCCAGCCTGGACGCGCAACAGACCGCGTCGCAGTACGCGCAGATGGCGGCCGTGTACTACAAGAAAATCCGCAATGGCCGGGTGCTGTCGCCCGGCGACTTCAATCTGGCCGCCGATGTCGCCGCCAGCGCCCGCCGCGCGCTGCAAGCGCTGTCACCAACGCTGGACGTCTCTTCCCTGCCCCAGGCCGCGGACTGCCAGCGCATGCTGACGCTGGCCGACGGCGTGCTGGCGGCGATGAGCGAACTCAAGGCCGCTGGAAAACCAAGGCCTTAGAGCCTGTTCAGAGTCTCGCGAGCAAGAGCGAGACAAGGCGAGAAGCGCTGAGAAAGCAGAATGTACTCGTGGCACATGAGCATTTCGAAGCGGTACTCACCGTGCCACATGTCACGACGCGCAGCGAATCGTAAATAGGTTTTCAGGCATCGTCGGTCGCCGGCTGCTCCGTCTGCTGCAAGCGCCACATTTCGGCGTAGCGGCCGCCACGCTCCAGCAACTCGCGGTGGCTGCCCTGCTCCAGCACGCGCCCGGCCTCCATCACCAGGATCTGGTCGGCGTCAACGATGGTGGACAACCGATGGGCGATGATCAGCGTGGTGCGGTTGGCGGAGATTTCCGCCAGCTCGCGCTGGATCGCCTTCTCGGTGCGCGAGTCCAGCGCGCTGGTGGCCTCGTCGAAGATCAGGATGGGCGGATTCTTCAGAATGGTGCGCGCAATCGCCACCCGCTGTTTTTCCCCGCCGGACAGCTTGAGGCCGCGCTCGCCCACCATGGTGTCGTAACCGTCCGGCAGACTGCTGACGAAATCGTGGATGTGCGCGGACTTGGCCGCTTCCATCACTTGCTCGCGGCTGGCGCCGGGCCGGCCGTAGGCGATGTTGTAATACACCGTGTCGTTGAACAGCACCGTATCCTGCGGCACGATGCCGATATGAGCGCGCAAGCTGTCCTGGCTCAGTTCGCGGATATCTCGGCCATTGACCAGGATGCGGCCCTGGCTGACGTCGTAGTAGCGGAACAGCAGCCGCGACAGCGTGGACTTGCCGGCGCCGCTGGCGCCCACCACCGCCAATGTCTTGCCGGCCGGAATCTCGAAGCTGACCTCGCTCAGAATCCGGCGCTTGCTCTCGTAAGCGAAGCCCACCTGTTCAAAGCGTACCGAGGCCGCCGGCGCGGCCAGCGTGGCCGCCCCTTCCACGTCCGCCACTTCTTCATTCGCTCCCAGCAACGAGAACATGCGCTCGATATCGGCCAGCGAATGCTTGATCTCGCGGTAGACGAAGCCGAGGAAGTTCAAGGGCGCGTATAGCTGGGTGATGAAGGTGGCCACCAGCACCACATCGCCCACCGTCATCCGCGCGGCCACCACTTCGCGCGCCGCCAGCACCATGATCAGGGTGACGCCGCTGGCGATGATCAGGCCCTGACCGGCGTTGAGCATGGACAGCGACACCTGGTTCTTGATCGCCGACGCCTCCCAGGCCGCCAGATTCTTGTCGTAGCGCGCCGCCTCGTAGCCTTCGTTATTGAAGTATTTGACCGTCTCGTAATTGAGCAGCGCGTCTATCGCCTTGGCGTTGGCCTTGGAGTCCAGATCGTTCATGCTGCGGCGGTAGACGGTGCGCCACTCGGTCACCACCAGGGTGAAGGCGATGTAGACGGCGATGGTGGCGAAGGTCACCAGCGCGAACGGCCAGGCATAGCGGTGCAGCAGGATGGCGGTGACCATGCCGATTTCCAGCAGCGTGGGCAGGATGTTGAACACGGTGAAGTTCAGCAGAAAGCCTATGCCCTTGGTGCCGCGCTCGATATCGCGGCTCATGCCGCCGGTCTGGCGTTCCAGATGAAAGCGCAGCGACAGCCGCAACAGGTGCTGGAACACGCCGCGCGCGACGCTGCGCACCGCGCCCTGTATCACCCGCGCGAACACCGCGTCGCGCAGTTCGCCCAGCACGCTGGACAGCAGGCGGGCACAGCCATAGCCGGCCAGCGCCAGCACCGGCAGCGCCAGCAAGGTGGCCGGCACCGAGAGTTGATCGACGATGTCTTTCAGGTACAAGGGCACGCTGACCGCGGCCACCTTGGCCAGAATCATGCAAGACAGCGCCAGCAGCACGCGGCCCTTGAACACCCACAGATAAGGCAGCAGCGTCTTCAGCGTCGCTGCGTCGTTGCGGTTGCCCGGGGCCGGGCCGGAATGGGTAAAACGCATATTTGGGATTGCCTGTGACGACAAGCTGTTCCAAAGTGAGAGTTGAGCGGTCTTGCGAACATCATCAACGCTCGCTAGGGAGAGCGGATATGTGGATATTATTGCTGGAAGCGGCGATTGCCGGCGGTTTGGCCACCTTCATCGTGTGGTGGACCTGGCCAAGGGAAAAATAGCACCGCCGGCGGGAGCGTTTCAGTGCAGCACGCGCGGCGCCACCAGATTCATCTCGGGGATCTCCGCCTCGAAACGCTTGCCGTCGTCGGCCAGGAACTGGTAGCTGCCCTTCATTGAACCGTAGGGGGTTTTCAGGTGGGTGGCGCTGGAATAGTCGAAGGACTGGCCCGGCTCGATGCGCGGCTGCTCGCCCACCACGCCCATGCCGCGCACTTCCTGCACCTGCTCGTTGGCGTCCGCGATGATCCAGTGGCGGCTGATCAGCTGCGCCGGTTCGCTGCCGGTATTGGTGATGCGGACGCGATAGCCGAACACATAGATGTCGTTGGCCATATTGGATTGCTCTTCGATGTAATGCGGCTCGGCCTGGACTTCGACGCGGTAGGTTTTTTCCGCCATGTTCTGCGCTCCTTTTGTTGTTTGTGCTTTATTTTATCCCGACGTCCCGCATTTGGCGCGGTAGAATGTGGCCATCCCGTGTTCATCCTTGCCCAAAGCAACGCCCTATGCGCACTTTCCGTATCGCCCCCAGCATTCTTTCCGCCGATTTTTCCTGTCTTGGCCAAGAGGTTCGCGACGTGATCGCCGCCGGCGCCGACATCATCCATTTCGATGTGATGGACAACCACTATGTGCCCAACCTGACCATAGGGCCTATGGTGTGCGAGGCCATCCGTCCGCACAGCAACGCGCCCATCGACGTGCACCTGATGGTGAAGCCGGTGGACAGCCTGGCCGCCGCCTTCGCCAAGGCCGGCGCCGACATCATCACCTTCCACCCGGAAGCCTCCGAGCACATAGACCGCACGCTGGGCCTGATCAAGGACGCCGGCTGCAAGGCCGGCCTGGTGTTCAACCCGGCCACCTCCTTGTCCTACCTGGATCATGTGATGGACAAGATAGACATGGTGCTGATCATGTCGGTGAACCCGGGCTTCGGCGGCCAGAAGTTCATTCCGCACGCGCTGGACAAGGTGCGCGAGGCGCGCCGCCGCATCGATGAATACACCGCCAAACACGGCGGAGAAATCTGGCTGGAAGTGGACGGTGGCATCAAGACCGACAATATCCGCGCGGTGGCCGAGGCCGGCGCCGACACCTTCGTCGCCGGGTCCGCCATCTACGGCCAGGCCGATTACAAGACCGTGATCGACGCGATGCGCGCCGAGCTGGCCCAACTCCGCTGAAACCGGCCCTCAAACCAGGAGCACAGACTATGCATGCCTTCATCGTGACCGGCGCCTCGCGCGGCCTTGGCCTGGCGCTGACCGAAGCCCTGCTCGCCGACGGCTACCGCGTCGCCGGCCTGGCGCGCGGCGCCGTGGACGCGCTGGCGCCGCTGACGCGCCGCTACCCCGAGCGCCTGATCGCCCTCGACGTCGACCTCGCCGACGCCGCCGCGGTGGCGCCCGCCATCGCCGCAGCGGTGGAACAACTGAAGCCGGCCGATTGCGCCAGCCTCAATCTGATCAACAACGCCGGCGTGGTCACGCCCATCGCCCAGGCCGGCCATTACCCGGCCGAAGACGTGGTGCGCGCGCTGGCGATCAATCTGGCCGCGCCCATGCTGGCCACCGACGCGCTGCTGCGCGCCAGCGCCGGCCTCAAGGCCCGCCGCCGCATCCTGAACATATCCTCCGGCGCCGCGGCCAAGCCCTATCCGGGCTGGAGCGTGTACTGCACCACCAAGGCCGGGCTGGACCACTTCAGCCGCAGCGTGGCCGTGGAACAGGCCAGCCAGGCCAACGCCGCGCAAATCGTCGCGCTCTATCCCGGCGTGGTGGACACCGAGATGCAGGCCAGCATCCGCGGCAGCGACACCGAGCAGTTTCCGCAGAAAGCCCGCTTCGACGCGCTGAAGGCGGACGGAGAACTGAGCACCCCGGCCGCCGCCGCGCGCCGCATCGTCGACCATCTGCTGTCGCCGGCCTTTGGCTTGCAAGCCGTGGTGGACATCCGCAACCTGGGCTGACGCCTGTTTACAATCCGCCGCGCGCAAACGCGCGCGACAAGCACAAGCGGCGGCCAAGGCCGCCGCGCTGAAACGCATATGAATCTGAAACACATCAAAGCCGTCGCCTTCGATCTGGACGGCACCCTGGTCGACTCCATTCCCGATCTCGCCGCCGCCGCCAACGCCATGCGCGAACACCTGGACCTGCCGCCGCTGCCGGCGCTGCGCATCCAGGAGCACGTCGGCGACGGCATCGCCAGCCTGGTGCACCGCGCGCTGACCAATGAGCGCGACGGCCAGGCTGATCCGGCGCTGTGGGAACGCGGCTACGTCTTCTTCATCCAGTACTACCGCGAGCACCTGAGCGACAACACCAGCATCTATCCGGGCGTGACCGACGGCCTGGGCCTGTTGCGCGCGCTGCAGCTGCCGCTGGCGGTGATCACCAATAAATCCGAGCGGCTGGCGCTGCCGCTGCTGGAGCAACTGGGCCTGCGCGACCACTTCAGCCTGATCATCGGCGGCGACACCCTGGCGGAAAAGAAACCGTCGGCGCTGCCCCTGCAGCACGTTTGCCAGGTCTTGGGCATCGCCCCGGAGCAAATGGCGATGGTGGGCGACTCCGCCAACGACGTGCTGGCCGCGCGCAATGCCGGCTGCGCCGCCGTGGCCGTCAGCTACGGCTATGCCGACGCCGCCGCGCTGGGCGCGGATCTGGTGGTGGCCAATATTGCCGAACTTTACGATTTGATGAAGAATAGCTGATCAGCTGATAATTTCTTTTACGGATGACAACTTCATGATGATGCAAGGATACCGGCTTGGATGCCGATGGCGTCGCTCAATGCCTGTTTGACAAGCTGCATTCGACCTCACCACGACCGCAAAAGCGCAGGACCCGCCATGAACCATGAAGAATTCAACCGCCTGGCCGCCGCCGGCTACAACCGCATCCCGGTCAGCCTGGAGCTGTTCGCCGACCTCGACACTCCGATGTCGGTTTATCTGAAGCTGGCCAACCAGCCCTATTCCTATCTGCTGGAGTCCGTCGTCGGCGGCGAGCGTTTCGGCCGCTACTCCTTCATCGGCCTGCCGTCCAATACCCGCTTGCGGGTCAATGGCCAGCAAGTGCAAGTGGAATACGGCGACAAGGTGATAGAACGCCACAGCGGCGACCCGCTGGCCTTCATCGAAGCCTTCCAGCAGCGCTTCCACACTCCGCCGCAACCGAACCTGCCGCGCTTCGCCGGCGGCCTGGTCGGCTACTTCGGCTACGACACCATACGCCACATCGAAAAGCGGCTGGCCGAAACCGCCAAGCCCGACGCCATCGGCACCCCGGACATGCTGTTGATGGTGTCCGAGGAACTGGCGGTAGTGGACAATCTGTCCGGCAAGCTATTCCTCATCGTCTACGCCGATCCGGAAGTGCCCAACGCGCTGCTGAAGGCCGAGGCGCGGCTGGCGCAACTGCGCGCGCGCCTGCGCGAGCCGCTGGAAGTGCCCTTGTCCTTGCCGTCCCAGGCCTCGCAAGCGGCTTCGGAATACGGCGAACAGGCGTTCAAGGACGCGGTGGCCGACTGCAAGCGCTACATCCAAGACGGCGACATCATGCAGGTGGTGCTGTCCCAGCGCATGCAGATGCCGTTCGCGGAGTCCCCGCTCAGCCTCTACCGCGCGCTGCGCAGCCTGAACCCGTCGCCCTATATGTTCCTCTACCACTTCGACGACTTCCACGTGGTGGGCGCCTCGCCGGAAATCCTGGTGCGCCGCGAGCGCGATACCGTCACCGTGCGCCCTATCGCCGGCACCCGCCCGCGCGGCCAGAACCGCGAGCAGGACGAAGCGCTGGCGGCCGAATTGCTGGCCGATCCCAAGGAAATCGCCGAACACGTGATGCTGATGGACCTGGGCCGCAACGACGTGGGCCGCGTCGCCACCACCGGCAGCGTGCGCGTCACCGACAATATGGCGATCGAGCGCTATTCCCACGTGATGCACATCGTGTCCAGCGTGGAAGGCAAGGTTGGCCCCGAGGTATCGAACATCGACGTACTCAAGGCCACCTTCCCGGCCGGCACCCTGTCCGGCGCGCCCAAGGTGCGGGCGATGGAAATCATCGACCAGTACGAACCCAGCAAGCGCGGCATCTACGGCGGCGCGGTCGGCTATCTGGGCTTTAACGGCGACATGGATCTGTGCATCGCCATCCGCACCGCGGTGTTGAAGAACCGCATGCTCTACGTGCAGGCCGGCGCCGGCATCGTCGCCGACTCCTCGCCGGAAATGGAATGGCAGGAAACCCAGAACAAGGCGCGCGCGGTCTTGCGCGCCGCGGCGCTGGCCCAGCAAGGACTGGACGCCTGATCCGAACAAACGGCCCGCCTAGGCGGGCCGTTCTCTATGGTGCAAAGCACCGCGTCTCCAAGCTCGACTTCAGGAGAAAAACGCTGAGCCAACCCATCGCCTTGCGCCCGGCCGTCCGCAGCGACCTCGCCTTCCTACTGGCGCTGCGCCGCGCCAGCATGGGTCCCCATCTGCAAACGGCGGGCCGCCCCTGTGATGAAGATGCACTCCTGAGCCGAGTCCACGATGGTTTCGAACACGCCGCCATCATCATGGAGGGCGAGCGGGACATCGGCCTGCTCAAAGTCGCGCGTCGGCTCCCCGCCTGGCAGTTGATCCAGCTGCAACTGCTGCCGGACCGGCAAGGCCGCGGCCTGGGCGCGCAATTGCTCCGCGGCTTGCAGCGCGAGGCCGAACAGGCCGGAGCCGCCTTGGAACTCAGCGTGCTGGAGCGCAATCCGGCGCGCCGGCTCTACCAGCGCCTGGGCTTTGTCGATATCCGGCACGCCGACGGCGAATTCCTGATGCGCTGGAGCGCCTGACAGGCCTAGGCCGCCGGCCACAACACCGGAAACCAATCCTCGCGCAAGCGTTGACCCGGCCGCATGCCGTGATCCGGATACGGCGGCGAGGTGCGGCCCGGCCGCTCAACGTAGCGCGCGTCGTCGCCCAGCCAGCGCAAGGACAGCGCGCGCCGCCGTCCGCCGCCGGGATTGCCGCGCGCGCCATGCGCGGTGCGGAAATCGAACAATACCGCGTCGCCCGGCTCCAAGGCCCACTCCAGCACCGTCATGCCCGGTTCGCGGTCCGGGTCCGGCGCGTCGCGATAGCGGCGCGCATCGCCCTCGTAGAAGCCGGAATCGTCCTTCCAGCGCACCGGTCGCACCCACTCCTCCCAGCGATGCGAGCCGGCGATCAGCCGCAAAGTGGCCTCGCGCACCGGGTCCACCGGAATCCAGAAGCTGACGGTCTGCTCGCCATCGACGAAGTAATACGGGATGTCCTGATGCCAGGGCGTGGGCTTGTGGGTGCCCGGCTCCTTGACCAGCACATGCTCGTGAAAGAATTGCGCGCTGGCCGAGCACATCAGGGTGGCCGCGGCCGCCGCGACCGGCGACGCCGTCACCACCGCTTCGAATTCGGGAATGCGCCGCCAGTTGCAATAATCCTCGAAGAAGGACCCCGGCTCGCCAGCGGCGACCACATTGCCGGCATAGGGGCCGGGCGCCTGCAGATTGCGCTCGATGCCGGCGGCGATGACCTCCACCCAATCTCTGAACAAGCCACGCAGGCAGATGGCGCCGTCGCGCTGAAAAGCGGCGATGTCGGCGGTGGAAATTTCGGGACAGGCTGACATGGGCTTCTCCTCCTCTTGTATCGATGCACTCCGCCACTGCGGGCGCCCGTCCTCACTATCGCCACAAGTCCATGCCAAAATAAAATAATATGTTTTGATCATCCTCCTCGGAAAAAGCGATGAAGCTGACCTTGCGTCAATTGCGCTACGCGCTGGCGGTGGCCCGTCACGGCGGCATCAGCGCGGCGGCTGAACGGCTGAACGTCTCCCAGCCGGCGGTATCCGCCGCCATCGGCGAACTGGAGGAGATCCTGGGCCAGGCCCTGTTCGTGCGCGCGCGCGGCTCCGGCATGACGACGACGCCGTTTGGCCGCCAGGCGCTGGCACAGGCGCGGCGAACCATGGAAGCCGCGATGGCGCTGGAGGGGCTGGCCGACGGCGCGGCATCCTTGGCCGGGGAGCTGGCCTTGGGCTGCTTCGAGGACTTGGCGCCTTACTGCCTGCCGCCCTTGCTGAGCGCGCTGCGCGAACGGCACCCGTCCTTGCGCGTGGAGCCGCGGGAGTGCGGCTTCGACCTGATCGGCCCGCAACTGCTGCAAGGCGGGCTGGACGCCGCCATCAGCTACGATCTGGCGCTGCCACCCGCGCTGGCGCTGACCGAACTGCGCACGCTGGCGCCCCACGCGCTGCTGGCGGCCGACCATCCGCTGGCGCGGGGTGAACAAGTGAGTTTGAGGGAATTATGCGAATGGCCGCTGCTGCTGACCGAACAGGCATACAGCGGTGCGCATTTTCTGGACTTGCTGCGCATGCACGGCCTGCGGCCGGCGCGGCTGGAAACCGTGCGCAGTCTTGAACTGCAACGCGGCATGGTGGCTCACGGACTGGGCGTGGCCATCGCCTACACCCGGCCCAGCGGCGACCACAGCTATGACGGCCGTCCGCTGGCGCTGCGGCCCATCGCCGATCCGCTGCCGACGCAACGCATCGTGCTGGCCTGCCTGCGGGAACGCACGGACACGCCGGCCATCGCCGCCTTGCGCGAACGGGCCCAGGGCTGGTTCGCCGCCAGGCCGGAGTTTGGCGTAGGCGCGCCCGGCAACGCGGGATGAACCTTGCGCCGCGCGAGGTCTCAGCCGGCCTGAGCCTGCAGATACTGCCCTATCTTGGCCGCGCTGATCTTCTGCATGCCGCACAGCTGACCATGGCCGCACAGGTGCGCGCCATAGCGGCTGCTCAATTCGCCCTGCAGATGCGATAGCAAATGCGCGGCCATTTCCGCGTCGGCCAGCGCGCGGTGGGCGCGGCCGGTGTCCGGCAGGCTCAGCCAGCGCGCCAAAGTGCCCAGCTTGTGGTCCGGCGCCTGCGGCAGCACCCGGCGCGACAGCAGCAGGGTGCAGGCGAAATCCTGGCTGCGCGCCAGACCCAGTTGGGCCAGCTCGTAATCCCAGAACTTGCGGTCGAAGCTGGCGTTGTGCGCGGCCAGCGGCGTGTCGCCGACGAAGCGCGCCGCCTCCGCCATTGCCACCGCCGGCGGCGGGGCATCGCGCAACATCGCGTTGCTGATGCCGGTCAGCCGCTCTATCATCGGCGGAATCCACACGCCGGCATTGATCAGGCTTTGATAGCGATCGACGATGCGGCCATCTTCCAGCAGCGCCACGCCGATTTCGGTGGCGCGGCAATCGCGTCCCGGGGACGCGCCATTGGTTTCGAAATCGATGACGGC
Organism: Chromobacterium sp. LK1; assembly: GCF_001043555.1. Lineage (NCBI taxonomy): Bacteria > Pseudomonadati > Pseudomonadota > Betaproteobacteria > Neisseriales > Chromobacteriaceae > Chromobacterium > Chromobacterium sp. LK1. The sequence goes on from NZ_LDUI01000040.1 coordinate 95,362, forward strand.
GATGCGTCGACTCATTTCAGCGCCGCCCGCGCCGCTTCTTCCGGACTCAAGCCGTCGTAGTACTGGTCGGTGTACCACTCCGCCTGTTCCTCTATATGCTCCTGCGCCTCCGCCACCGTGGCGCCGGCCGCCACCAGATGGGTTTCCACCTCGGCGCACCATTCCAGCAGCGCGCGGGTTTCCTCGTCCAGTTCGTCCTGTTTCTGTTTTTTGGCCATGGCCGCATCCTCCGCGCCGCTTCGGCGTGTCAAAAACCGTGCATTCTACCCGCGCCGGCCGTGGCGGCCAAACCGGATCAAACGCGCATGTGGCGGATGGACTCGCTCAGTTCGCCAAAATGGCCGCGCAGCTGCAGCAATTCGTCCTGTACTTGTTCCACCGAACGGCTGGTGGTGCCGGCATGCTCGGTCACCGCGTCGACGTTGACCAGGATTTGCGCTCCGGCCGCCTTCTGGTTGTCCAGCAGCCGGGAAATATTGCGGATGCGCTCCTCCGCCACGCCGGCCTGACGGCCGATCTGGTCCACCATGCCGCCCAGTTGTTTCACGAGTTCCACACCTTCCTCCACCTGGCCAACACCGTTTTCCATGCCGCTGACCACCTGCTCCGAGGTGGCCTGCAGCTGGGAAATGACGTTGACGATGTCCGCCGTCGCCTGCGCGGTGCGCTCCGCCAGCGCGCGCACTTCGTCGGCCACCACGGCGAAGCCGCGGCCGGATTCACCGGCACGCGCGGCTTCTATCGCGGCGTTCAAGGCCAGGAGATTGGTTTGATCGGCGATGCCGCGGATCGAATTCACCATGCCGCCTATCTTGCGGATATCGCCCTCCAGCAATTGCACGCTGTTGGCGCTGTGATGAATAGTTTGGGCCAGGTTGCCGATATTGCCCACGGTCTGCTGCACCGCCCTGCTGCCTTCGCTCGAGCATTGCCCCACTTCGCCGGCGATCTGCAAGGTGCTGTCGGCGTGCTCGGCCACGCTGGCCAGATGATCGGCGAGTTGCTGGATGGCGCCGGCCATGGACTGGGCCGAATCGGTCTGCTGCTGGCTAGCCTGCCCCACCCGCAGGGTCAACTGCGCGATCTCGTCTACCGAGCCGCCCAACGCGCCGGAGGTCTGGCCCACCTTGCCGACAATGCCCTGCAAGGTATCCATCAAGGTGTTGAATTCGCCGATGGCGGCGCCCAACTCATCGTTGCGGCCCACCGGCGCCCGGATCGACAAATCCCCGCTGCGCTCTATGCGCTGCGCCGCGTCCTTGAAGTGCTCGATCGGCGGCAGCATCGAGCGCGCCACCCACCAACACAACAAGGCCATCAGCAGCGCCGCGGCCACCGCCGCCACGATGATGACCACCGCGGCCCCCCCACCTGCGCCACCGAGCTATCACTCTGCCGTCGCGAGCCGTTGTCGATGGCGTCGGCCAGTTTTTCCATCTTGTCTTCCAGCAGCGCGAAATCCTGCTGAAAACCCTTCAAACTCACGGCGGCCGTCTCCGGATGCTCAAACCCACCGGCGATGATGGCGGTCGCGGTCGCGGTATAGCGCTCCACCACGGGAAGGATCTGCTGCAGCAAGGCGCGGGCCGCTGGATCGCTGAGCTTGTCCTGGTTCTCCTTCATCGCGCCAAGGAAACGCTTGCGATGCTCGTCGACATCCTTGCGGATATCGCTGAGCGCCTCACGATCGCCGTTTTTCTGCGCCAACAAAAGCGCCAGCACATCGGCATGCACCGCGTCATGCATCATGTCGGCATCCATCTGCCGGCGCACAGCCCCCTGGCTATCTAGCAATTCGTAGATATTCCGCACCAGTTGCGCCGTGCTTTGATAGCCGACCGCGCCGATCAACAGGCAGGACACCACCGCCCCGCATGCCAACAGCCGCAGCTGCGCCCGGATTGTCAGACTCCACATCGCGGCCTCCCTTCTCAGTATTCATGCCTTCAGCATTAACACTAATACATCCCCGCGATTTCACCGAAGCAATTGGGCCGGCTACAAGTCCACCTTGCCGCGCAGCGACTTGACCTCGCCACGCCGGGTCTTGCCGGCCAGGCGGCGCTGCTTGGAGCCGTAAGTGGGCTTGGTGGCGCGGCGCACCTTGGGGGTGTGGCTGACGGCGTCGATCAAGGCTTGCAGGCGCTGCAGCGCGTCGGCGCGGTTCAATTCCTGGGTGCGGTGCTGCTGCGCCTTGATCACCAGCACGCCATCCTTGTTCAGCCGCTGGTCCGCCAGCGCGAGCAGGCGCTCGCGCAGCCATTCCGGCAGCGAGGACGCACGCACGTCGAAGCGCAGATGCACCGCCGACGATACCTTGTTGACGTTTTGCCCGCCCGCGCCTTGCGCGCGCATCGCGCTGAATTCCACTTCGCGCTCGCTGATCGGATACCGCGGCTTGTCCATGATGCAGACCAACAATCAAAAGAGATAATTGTAGCGCACCCGCCGCATCCCATGGCATGGCGCGGCGTTTTATTTCAGAGTGAAATTGTATGGATATCAATAGACTGCTATTGTCTTGCGCTTGCCTGGCCGATACCCAGCCAGACGCTCTTTGCTAGTAGAACACGATGTCATTTTTCCTCGACCCACGGACAACGCTGGCCTGTACCGCCGGCTACAGCCTGGTCATCTCCCTGGTCACCTTCCTGTTCTGGCGCCGCAGCCAACGCCAGCCCGCCGTATTGGCGCTGGCCATAGGCGGCTTGCTGGACGCGGCGGCCGGCCTGCTCTATCTGGCGCCGCTGGAGCTGGATCAGGCGCTGATCTCGATCAGCTCCAAGCTGCTGATCCAGCTGGCCGCCCTGCAGGTGCTGATCGGCATCGAACGTTTTTACAATCATTCCAGCCATTACAGCCTTCCCTTGGGGCTGGCGCTGATCTTCGTGCCGCTGCTGCTGTTCACCCACGATGGCCTGGCCCACTCGGCGCTGGCGCGCCACGCCATCTTTTCGCTGGGCGGCTGCCTGCTGTGGGGAATGATTTCCTGGCGCTTGTGGCAGGCGGAGCAGGACAAGCCGCGCGCCGGCAAATCGCTGGCCTCGGCGCTGGCGGTGCTGACCCTGCTGCTGGAGTTGACCCGGCTGGCGCTGGCGCTGTCCGCGGGAGAGCCGGAACTGGAAGTAGCCGGCCAAAGGCAGAACCTGCTGCTGTTGATGACGCAATGGACCGGTTACGGCGTGGTGGTTTGCCAGCTCTATCTGGTGTACGAACGGGCGATGGACCAATTGCTGCAGCAGTCGCGCAGCGACAGCCTGACCCGCTTGCTGAACCGGCGCAGTTTCGACGAGGAAGCGGTGGCCGCCTTCCGCAAGGCCCAGCGCGAACGGCGCGCGCTGTCACTGATCGTGTTGGACCTGGACCATTTCAAAAGCATCAACGACCGTCACGGCCACCTGACCGGCGACCAGGCGCTGACCGAACTGGCGGACTGTCTGCGCCGCCAGGCGCGGCAGACCGATCTGATCGGCCGCCACGGCGGCGAGGAGTTTTGCATCCTGCTGCCGGACACCGGCCGCGAGCAGGCGGCGCAAGTAGCGGAACGGCTGCGCGCCGCCATCGCCCGCATCGAACTGCCGCTGCCGGACGCCGGCGCGCGGCTGCGTTTCACCGCCAGCCTGGGCGTGGCCTGCCTGAACAGCAGCCACGCCTCGCTGGAAAGCCTGTTCTGCGAGGCCGACGCCATGCTCTACCAGGCCAAGCATCACGGCCGCGACAAGGTGATGCTGTCGGCGCTGCCGGCCGCGGTATGACTCAAGACCGGGCCGACAGCGCCAAGCCCTCGCACACCGGCTTTTGCGGATCGCCGGCCGGCAACTTGGCGCACACCTCGTCCAGCTGTCCGGCCAGCCGCGCCAGCGCCGCCGCCTGCTGTTGCTGCCGGCCCCAGGCCTTGAGCCGGTTCACCGCTTTTTCCAGCGAGCGCCGATTGCGCTCGTAGAAGGCGCTGGGCGTGCCGCCCGCTTCCTTGAAAATGGCGCTGGCGGTACTCTCGATCCGCTTCTCGTCCGCCGGCGCCAGCTCAATCGCCCCGCTCAGATAGCTGACACCCCATTGCAGCCGCGTGGCCGGGCCGTTGGCGGCCTCATAAGCCTGACGATACCAGTCCAGCGCCGCCGCCTTGTCGCCGCGCTGCTTGGCGTTGGAGGCCAGGATCAGCATGTGGTAGTACGGCGCGTGGGAGCGGCCCAACTCCGCCTTCAGCAGCGCGTCGGATTCATCCAGCCAGCCCGCTTGCGTCAGCAGGTCGGCGCCGGCGGTGATCACCGCCTGGCGCTCATAGGGATTGGCGGTGGCCTTGTCCGCCGCCGCCACCCGCTGTTTGACTTCCTCGCGCAAGGACCGCGGCAGCTCGCCCTTGGGCTGGTTCAAGCGCGCCAGCGTCAGCCGCGAGGACAAGGCGCCCAGGCGATCGGCGGTGGACAAGCCGGCGTCCGCGGCCAGTTTTTCCAGCGCGGCGTTCCATTGCGCCGCCAGCGCCTGACGCTCCGCCCCGTCCGCGCTCAAGGCCTTGACGATGTCGGCGGCGCTATTGATCAGGATGTCGGCATTGGCGCGTGGCTGCGCCAAGGCGGCGCGCGCGACGGCCAGCCCCTGCCCTCGGTCCGCCACCGGTGCCTCCTCGCTGGCCGCTGCGGCCAGCGCTTTCAGCTTCAGCCGCTGCGCGGTGGCCGCCGGCTGCGCCGGCACCTTGTCCGCCAGGCGCGCCAGCGTCGCCGCCACCTGTTTCTCCGACACGATCTGCGCTTGATCGGTGTCCCAGGAATAATCCGCCAGCAATTGCCAGTCGCCGTCCGCCAGCTTGTCGCCGTCCAAGGCCGCCCGCAGCAGCGCCTTCACCGGCCGCGCCGCCACCAGCCCCAGCTCCAGCGTGCGCAGATAGCGCTCCGGATCCACCTCGCCCGGCAGGCGGGTGATCTCGACGCCGTCCGGCCGGAACAGAATCATGGTCGGATAGCCGCGTACCTTGAACTCGCTGCCCAGTTTTTGCGCGTCCGGGCTGTCGCCGTCCAGGTAGACCGGCACGAACTGACGGGCGCGGGCGATGAAATCCTGGCGGTTGAAAATGGTGGCCTTGACCTGATTGCACGGCGGGCACCATACCGCGCCCCAGTACAGGAATAGCGGCTTGTTTTCCGATTTGGCCTTGGCGAAGGCCGCCGCCACATCGCCCTGCAGCCAGGCGATGCCGGGCGGCAGCGCATGTCCATCCGCCGGAGCGGAGGCCGCCTGCGCCGGCAAGGCCAGGCTGGCGGCGACAAAAGCCAGCGAGATCAAGGTAAGCTTCATCGCAGAATTCTCTTAGAGTTGGTTTGTCGAACCATGCTAACGCAATTATTCGAACGTAATAAAGTGCAATCCCTTCTGTGCTTAGCGATAAAAAATCCATTGTCGCGCGCGCGCCGCGCGACGCCGCCACTCCCGCCGCAAGGACAGCTCGCATGACCGCCCTACCCGCCTACTGGCTTGGCCCCCTATTGCTGGAAGACGGCTTCGAACGCGACACCGCCGGCCAGATCATCGCCACCGCCACCCGCCGCGCCCATTTGCTGATCGCCGACGGCCGCATCGCCGAACTACGCTTCGACGCCGTCCCTGACGATGGCCGGCCGCGCCGAGACGCGCGCGGCTGGCTGGCGCTGCCGGCCTTCGCCGACATGCACATCCACCTGGACAAAGGCCATTACGGCGGGCCTTGGCGCGCCGCCACGCCCTTCGTCAGCGTGGCGGAACGCATCCGCGAGGAACAAGGTTTCCTGCTGGATTTCCTGCCGGACACCCGGCGCCGCGCCGAAGCGCTGCTGGACCTGATCGCCGCCGACGGCGTCGCCTTCGCCCGCGTGCATTGCAATGTGGACCCGGTGGCCGGTCTCGCCACCATGGAGCAAGTGCGTCTGGCGCTGGACAGCCGCAAGCATTGGCTGGATTACGAGCTGGTCGCCTTCCCGCAGCACGGCCTGCTGTCCGGCGGCACCCTCAAGCTGATGGACCAGGCGCTGGCCTCCGGTTTCGACGTGGTCGGCGGGCTGGACCCGGCCAGCGTGGACGGCGACATCGAACGCTCGCTCAATGCCACGCTGGAGCTGGCGGTCAAGCACGATGCGCCGGTGGACCTGCATCTGCATGATCGCGGCGAGCTGGGCGCCCATACGCTGGAACGGCTGGCGCGGCTGAGCGAATCGGCCGGCCTGGCCGGCCGGGTCAGCGTCAGCCACGCTTACTGCCTGGGGGAACTGGAACCGGCCCGGCTGGACCAGGTGTGCGCGGCGCTGGCAGCCAGCGGCATCGCCATCGTATCGGCGGCGCCCATCGACGTGCCTATGCCGCCGCCGCGCGTCCTGGCCGCGCACGGCATTCCGCTGAGCCTGGGCAACGACAATATCAACGACCACTGGACGCCCTACAACAGCGGCAGCATCGTCGAGCGCGCCAGCCGTCTGGGCGAGCGCCACGGCTGGAACGATGAATACTCGCTGAGCCGCGCCTTGCGCCACATCAGCCGCGGCCTGACGCCGCTGGACGACGCCGGCCGCCAGGTGTGGCCGCAAGTCGGCGACGCCGCCGATCTGACCCTGGTGGACGCCTGTTGCTCCGCCGAGCTGATCGCCCGCCGCAAGCCGGTGCGCGGCGTGCTGCGCGGCGGCCGGCCGGGCTGGTGGGCCGAGGGCTAGGCCCGACCAGGCTTCACCGTCTGAAAAGCTCTTACAGCAACTCCAGCGCCATCGCCGTCGCCTCGCCGCCGCCTATGCACAGGCTGGCCACGCCGCGCTTGCCGCCGCGCTGACGCAGCGCCGACAGCAAGGTGATGATGATGCGCGCGCCGGAAGCGCCGATGGGGTGGCCCAGCGCGCAGGCGCCGCCGTGGACGTTGACCTTGTCGTGCGGCAGGCCCAAGTCCTGCATCGCCGCCATGGTCACCACGGCGAAAGCTTCGTTGATCTCGTAGAGATCGACGTCGCCGGCGCTCCAGCCCGCCCGGGCCAGCAGCTTGCGGATCGCCTCCACCGGCGCGGTGGTGAACCAGCCCGGCTCCTGGGCGTGGGTGGCGTGGCCGACGATGCGGGCCAGCGGGCGCAGGCCGCGGCGCGCCGCCTCCTCCGCCGTCATCAACACCAGCGCGGCGGCGCCGTCGGAAATGGAGCTGGCGTTGGCCGGCGTCACCGTGCCGTCCTTCTTGAACGCCGGTTTCAGCGTCGGAATCTTGTCGACATTGGCCTTCAAGGGCTGCTCGTCGGTGTCCACCACCTGCTCGCCGCCGCGGCCGCTGACCGTTACCGGCGCGATTTCGTCGCGGAACAGGCCGTCGCGGATGGCTGCCTGGGCGCGGTTCAGCGAGGCGATGGCGAAGGCGTCCTGGGCCTCGCGGCTGAAGCCGTACTTCTCCGCGCACCATTCGGCGAACACCCCCATCAGCTTGCCCTTGTCGTAAGCGTCCTCCAGGCCGTCCAGGAACATATGGTCCTTGATTTCGCCATGGCCCAGGCGCAGGCCGGCCCGCGCCTTGGTCATCAGATAGGGCGCGTTGCTCATGCTCTCCATGCCGCCGGCCACCATCACCCGCGCGCTGCCGGCGCGCAAGAGATCATGGGCCAGCATCGCCGCCTTCATGCCGGAGCCGCACATTTTGTTGACCATGGTACAGTTCACCGCCAGCGACAGGCCGGCGCCCAGCGCCGCCTGGCGCGCCGGCGCCTGGCCCTGGCCGGCCGGCAGCACGCAGCCGATGATGGCTTCGTCGATGTCGGCCGCCGGCACGCCGGCGCGCTCCACCGCGGCCTGGATCGCCGCCGCGCCCAGCTCCGCCGCCGTTTTGGCCGCCAAAGCGCCCTGGAAGCCGCCCATGGCGGTGCGCGCCATGCCCACGATCACGATGTCTTGCTGTTGCATTGCTTACTCCTCATGTCGATTGCCGGGCATCCGTGCCGCGCCTGTCCAGCGTTTTCTCGCACTGATGCCGTAATTGGGAAATTTCGCTCAATACCACCTTGATGTCTTCCATCTGCTCCAGCAACTGCTGTTCCTTGCGCTGCAGGATGCGGATGAATTCGTGCAGCTGAGGCGCGTCGTCGCTGGCCGCGTCGTACAGCGCGAACAGCTCGCGGATTTCCTGCAGGGACAGGCCGATGCGCTTGCCGCGCAGGATCAGCATCAGCCGCACCCGGTCGCGCCGGCTGTAGATGCGGCGCTGCCCCGCCCGCAGCGGTTCCAGCAGTTGCTGATCTTCGTAAAAGCGGATGGTGCGCGTGGTCACGTCGAACTCCTGCGCCAACTCGGTAATGCTGTAAGTCTGCTCCGCCATCTCCCTCTCCCGCCCTCCCCGGCGCCGCCGGACCATTCGCGCAACATTCGCCGTTGCGCTTGTCATTGTTGATTGACGTTAACGTAAACGTCAAGCTATCTTGAATACAGCATAGAGCAAATAGTCGAGGAAACAACATGCAAGCCAAAATCGCAGTGGTGGGCGCCGGCACCATGGGCAACGGCATCGCCCAGGTCTTCGCCGCCCATGGTTACGAAGTGCGCCTGGCCGACGTCAGCCAGGCCGCCCTGGACAAGGGCCTGGCCGCCGTCGCCTCCAGCCTGGCGCGGCTGGTGAAGAAAGGCCAGTTGGCCGAAGCCGATGTCCCCGCCATTCTCGCCCGCATCCAGACCACGACCCGCCTTGCCGACCTGGCCGACCGCGATCTGGTGGTGGAAGCCGCCACCGAAAACGCCGCCGTCAAGGAAAGCATCTTCCGCGAGCTGGCCGCCGTGGTGCGCCCGGACGCGGTGCTGGCGTCCAACACCTCTTCGATTTCGCTAACCCGCATCGCCAGTTGGGTCAGCCAGCCGGAGCGCGTGGTGGGCATGCACTTCATGAACCCGGTGCCCGTGATGCAGTTGGTGGAGATCATCCGCGCGCTGCAAACCGGCGACGCCGCTTACCGGTTGGTCTATGAATTGAGCCAGGCCTTGGGCAAAACCCCGGTCACGGTCAAGGACGCCGCCGGCTTCGTCTCCAACCGGGTGCTGATGCCGATGATCAACGAGGCCGCTTTCACGCTATACGAAAACCTGGCCAGCGCCGAGGACATCGATACCGTGATGAAGCTGGGCATGAACCACCCCATCGGCCCGCTGGCCTTGGCGGACCTGATCGGCCTGGATACCTGCTTGTCCATCATGGACATCCTCTACACCGAATTCCGCGACAGCAAATACCGCGCCTGCCCGCTGCTGGCCCAGCTGGTGCAGGCCGGCCACCTGGGCCGCAAGAGCGGCAAGGGCTTTTACAGCTACGCCTGAGCCGGCGCCGCCGGCAACGGGCTTTATTCAAGATCAGACGGAGGCAGCACCATGACCCAGGCAGTCCCCACCATCAAATTGCTGATCGGCGGCGAATTCGTCGAATCCCGCAGCGCCGAATGGCGTGACATCGTCAACCCGGCCACTCAGGAAGTGCTGGCGCGGGTGCCGATGGCCACCCAGGACGAAGTCGACGCCGCCGTCAGCGCCGCCAAGACCGCCTTCGCCGGCTGGAAGAAAACCGCCATCGGCGCGCGCGCGCGCATCTTTCTGAAATACCAGCAGCTGATCCGCGAGCACATGAAGGAGCTGGCGGCGCTGCTGACCGCCGAGCAAGGCAAGACCCTGGCCGACGCCGAGGGCGACATCTTCCGCGGCCTGGAAGTGGTGGAGCACGCGTCCGCCATCGGCAATCTGCAACTGGGCGAATACGCGGAGAACGTCGCCGGCGGCGTCGACACTTATACCGTGCTGCAGCCGCTGGGCGTCTGCGCCGGCATCACCCCGTTCAACTTCCCGGCGATGATTCCGCTGTGGATGTTCCCGATGGCCATCGCCACCGGCAACACCTTTGTGCTCAAACCGTCGGAACAAGACCCGATGGTGACCATGCGCCTGGTGGAACTGGCGCTGGAAGCCGGCATTCCGGCCGGCGTGCTCAATGTGGTGCACGGCGGCGAACAAGTAGTCAACGCGCTGTGCGACCACCGCGACATCAAGGCGGTGTCCTTCGTCGGCTCCACCAAGGTGGGCACCCATGTGCACCAGCGCGCCAGCCTCAGCGGCAAGCGCACCCAGTGCATGATGGGCGCCAAGAACCACGCCATCGTGCTGCCGGACGCCAATAAGGAACAGGCGCTGAACCAACTGACCGGAGCCGCTTTCGGCGCCGCCGGCCAGCGCTGCATGGCGCTGTCGGTGGCGGTGCTGGTGGGCGAGGCCCAGCAGTGGATTCCGGAACTGGTGGCCAAGGCGCGCGGCCTGAGCGTGGGCGCCGGCAAGGACAACCCGGACCTGGGCCCGCTGATCTCCTGCGCCGCCCGCGAACGCGTGGCCGGCCTGATCGCCCGTGGCGTGGAAGAAGGCGCGCGCCTGGAGCTGGACGGCCGCGACATCCAGGTGGCCGGCTACGAGCGCGGCAACTTCGTCGGCCCCACCATCTTCTCCGGCGTCAAACCGGAAATGAGCGTCTACCATCAGGAAGTCTTCGGCCCGGTGCTGTGTCTGATGGCGGCGGATTCGCTGGACGACGCCATCGCCATCGTCAACGCCAATCCCAATGGCAACGGCACCGCGGTGTTCACCCAGAGCGGCGCGGCGGCGCGCAAATTCCAGGAAGAGATCGACGTCGGCCAGGTGGGCATCAACGTGCCCATCCCGGTGCCGGTACCGCTGTTCAGCTTCACCGGCTCGCGCGGCTCCAAGCTGGGCGACCTCGGCCCCTACGGCAAGCAGGTCGTGCTGTTCTACACCCAGACCAAGACCGTCACCAGCCGCTGGTTCGACGACGCCGCCAGCGGCGGCAAGGTCAACACCACCATTTCGCTGCGCTGACCGGGAGCCCGCCATGGATTTCGCACTGACCGAAGAACAAATCGCCTTTCAGGACAGCGCCCGCGACTTCGCCGCCAGCGAGCTCGCGCCGCGCGCCGCGGAATGGGACGAAGAGGAAACCTTCCCGCTGGAGGTGATCCGCCGCAGCGGCGAGATGGGCTTTCTCGGCCTGTACACGCCGGAAGCCTACGGCGGCCTGGGCCTGTCGCGGCAGGACTCCGCCATCGTCTTTGAAGAACTGGCCGCCGGCTGCACCTCCACCGCCGCCTATCTGACCATCCACAATATGGTCAGCTGGATGATAGCCAGCTTCGGCAGCCCGGAACTGGCCGAGCGCTGGGTGCCGCACATGGTCAGCGGCGAGCTGCTGGGCAGCTACTGCCTGACCGAGCCCGGCGCCGGCTCCGACGCCGCCTCGCTGAAGACCCGCGCCGAGCGCAAGGGCGATAGCTATGTGCTCAACGGCTCCAAGATGTTCATCTCCGGCGCCGGCAGCACCCAGGTGCTGGTGGTAATGGCGCGCACCGGCGGCCCCGGCCCCAAGGGCGTGTCCGCCTTCGTGGTGCCGGCGGACGCGCCCGGCGTGCAATACGGCAAGAAAGAGAAAAAAATGGGCTGGAACAGCCAGCCCACCCGCGCCATCACCTTCGACAATGTGGAAATCCCGGCCGCCAATCGGCTGGGCGAGGAAGGCCAGGGCTTCGCCTTCGCGATGAAGGGCCTGGACGGCGGCCGCATCAATATCGCCACCTGCGCGGTGGGCACCGCCCAGGCCGCGCTGGCCGCCGCCCAGCGCTATGTGCAGGAACGCCAGCAATTCGGCCAGCCGCTGGCCGAGCTGCAAAGCGTGCAGTTCCGGCTGGCGGACATGCTGACCGAGCTGGTGGCCGCGCGGCAGATGGTGCGGCTGGCGGCGTGGAAACTGGACCAGGCCAGCCCGGACGCAGGCGCTTATTGCGCCATGGCAAAGCGGCTGGCCACCGATTTGAGTTTCAATGTGGCCAACAACGCGCTGCAACTGTTCGGCGGCTACGGCTATCTGAAGGACTTCCCGCTGGAACGCCATGTGCGCGACCTGCGCGTGCACCAGATTCTGGAAGGCACCAATGAAGTGATGCGGATGATCGTGGCGCGCAAGCTGTTGCAGGACGGCGCGCTGGAAACCCTGCGCTGAGCGAAGCCGGGAATATCCCCGATGCTGCGTTGCGCCGGCTTGCATCGGGGTTTTCCGGCCTCCCTCATCCACACCGAATCCATAAAGGCATACGCTATGAATCACTACGCCCACCTGAACGTGGAAAAACGCGGCCACACCGCCGTGATCACCATAGACAATCCGCCGGCCAACACCTGGAACCGCGATAGCCTGAGCGCGCTGAAGCGGCTGGTGGCGGACCTGAACGCCGACCGCGACATCTACGCGCTGGTGATCACCGGCCAGGGCGAGAAATTCTTCTCCGCCGGCGCCGACCTCAAGCTGTTCGCCGACGGCGACAAAAAGGTGGCCACCGAGATGACCATGCTGTTCGGCGAGGCCTTCGAGGCCCTGTCCGCCTTCCGCGGCGTCAGCATCGCCGCCGTCAACGGCTATGCGATGGGCGGCGGCCTGGAGTGCGCGCTGGCCTGCGACATCCGCATCGCCGAAGAACAGGCGCAAATGGCGCTGCCGGAAGCCGGCGTCGGCCTGCTGCCCTGCGCCGGCGGCACCCAGAACCTGCCCTGGCTGGTGGGCGAAGGCTGGGCCAAGCGCATGATTCTGTGCGGCGAGCGCATCGACGCGCGCACCGCCGAGCGCATCGGCCTGGTGGAAGAAGTGGTGGCCAAGGGCCAGGCGCTGGACGCCGCGCTCACGCTGGCGGAAAAAGCCGCGCGCCAGTCGCCATCCTCGGTGGCGGTGTGCAAGCAGCTGGTGCAGCGCGCGCGGCTGCAGCCGCCGGCGCACAACCTGATCCACGAGCGCGAGGGCTTCATCAAGCTGTTCGACACCCAGGACCAGGGCGAAGGCACCCGTGCCTTCCTGGAAAAACGCGCGCCGCAATGGAAGAACGCCTGACCCTCACCCAAGGACGAATCCGCCATGTCCAACCTGGTACTGTTTGAAGAACTGCCGGTCCGCGGCGGCCAGCGCATCGCCATCGCCACGCTGAACGCGGAAAAATCGCTGAACGCGCTGACGCTGGAGATGATACGGCTGCTGGACGCGCGCTTGAGCGCCTGGGAGAACGACGACGCCGTGGTGGCCGTGCTGCTGCGCGGCGCCGGCGACAAGGCCTTCTGCGCCGGCGGCGACGTGCGCTCGCTGCGCGCCGCGCTGCTGGAAGACGGCGAGGTCTACCCCAACCCGCACGCCGTCGCCTTCTTCAGCGAGGAATACCGGCTCGACTACCGCATCCACCGCTACCGCAAGCCGCTGATCGTCTGGGGCGGCGGCATCGTCATGGGCGGCGGACTGGGCCTGATGGCCGGCGCCAGCCACCGCGTGGCCACCCCGGCCACCCGCATCGCGATGCCGGAAATCACCATAGGCCTGTACCCGGACGTGGCCGGCAGCTGGTTCCTGCAACGGATGCCGGCCAAGCTCGGCCTTTTCCTGGGCCTGACCGGCGCGCCGCTGAACGCCGGCGACGCGCTGCTGTGCAATCTGGCCGACCACGTGCTGCCGGCCGACGGCCAGGCCGCGCTGCTGACCGCGCTGCGCGAGCTGGCCTGGGAGCAGCCGGCGGAACGTCACCACGGCCTGGTCAGCGCCCTGCTCAACGAGATGGAACGCGACGTGGCGCTGCCGGAGGCCAACGCCGGCCGCAATCTGCTGGCGGTGCATCAGTTGATGAACCGCGGCAGCCTGGAAGCGGTGGCCGCCGCGCTGCGCGACACCGCCTTTGAAGACCCGTGGCTGGCCGCCGCCGCCAAGAGCTTCGCCCACGGCTGCCCGACTTCCGCCGCCGTCTGCTGGGAAATCTTCCAGCGCGCCAAACACCTGTCCCTGGCCGAGGTCCTGCGCATGGAGCTGGCGCTGTCGGTCAACTTCTGCGCCAAGCCGGACTTCCGCGAAGGCGTGCGCGCGCTGCTGGTGGACAAGGACCGCGCGCCGCAATGGCATTGCCGCGAGCTGGGCGACATTCCGCCGGGTTGGGTGGACAGCCATTTCGATTCGCCGTGGACTGAGGCCGACCACCCGCTGGCCGCGCTCCAATAACAATCGAGGAGACAGAAGATGCAAACCATCGCCTTCATCGGCCTGGGCAATATGGGCGGCCCCATGGCCGCCAACCTGCTGAAGCAGGGTTATCAGCTGAACGTGTTCGACCTGTCCGCCGACGCGCTGGCCAAGCTGGTCGCCGCCGGCGCGCGCGCGGCCGCCAGCGCCGCCGATGCCGCCCATGGTGCCGACGCGGTGATTTCCATGCTGCCGGCTGGCCGCCACGTGGAAGGCTTGTACCTGGGCGAGTCCGGCCTGTTCGCGCAACTGCCGGCCGGCACCCTGGTCATCGATTGCAGCACCATAGACGCCGCCACCGCGCGCAAGGTGGCCGCCGCGGCCGACGCCGCCGGCCTCAAGATGCTGGACGCGCCGGTGTCTGGCGGCACCGCCGGCGCCGCCGCCGGCACCTTGACCTTCATCGTCGGCGGCGCCGCCGCCGAGCTGGAACGGGCGCGGCCCTTGCTGCAGGCGATGGGCAAGAACATCTTCCACGCCGGCGCCGCCGGCGCCGGCCAGACCGCCAAGATCTGCAACAATATGCTGCTGGGCATCCTGATGGCCGGCACCGCGGAGGCGCTGGCGCTGGGCGTGAAGAACGGGCTGGACCCCAAGGTGCTGTCCGACATCATCAGCCAGAGCTCCGGCCGCAACTGGGCCACCGAGCTGTACAACCCCTGGCCCGGGGTGATGGAGAACGCGCCGGCCAGCCGCGGCTACAGCGGCGGCTTCATGACCGAACTGATGCTGAAAGACCTGGGCCTGGCCGAGGAAACCGCGCTGCACAGCCACGCGGCCAATCCGCTGGGATCCTTGGCGCGCAATCTGTACGAGGAGCACGCGCAAGCCGGTTTCGGCAAACTGGATTTCTCCAGCATCCTCAAGCACTTCCACCCGCTGGATTGAATACTGGCGCGGCCCCGCCTTGGGGCCGCTGACAAGACTCCGGAGGCCAGCCGCCACGCATTTGGCGCGGCAAGTCCGTCCGGGTGGTGAATGACGGTCAATGCTTGACCAGGCCAAAGAAGCGCCGGATCTTGTCCACCAGCTCCGCCCGCTGCGGCGCGCCGTGCCCCTCCTGCCAATCCTGCGGCAGCTTGCGGGTGCGCTCGGCCAGCCGCTCCGCCAGAATCGACGAGATCGCCTCGGCCAATTCCTTGCGCGAACTCAGAATGGACTGGAAGGACTCCTTGTCCAGCCGCAGGCATTCCACATTGGAACGCGCGATCACGGTGCCGCTGCGCGCCTCGCCGGTCATCAAGCCCATTTCGCCGAAGAAGTTGCCGCCCTCCAGCACATCCACCAGCTTGCGGCTGCCGTCCGGCAGATTCACCCACACTTCCACCTCGCCATTGAGCATGATGTAGAGCCAGTGCGCGACCGCGCCCTGATGCATGATGATGTCGCCGGTGACGAAGGGGGTGAACTTGAGCTGGTCGGCCAACACCACCAGTTCCTCGTCATTGAGGCTGGACAGCAGTTCCACCTTGCGCAGCGCCTGCACCCGCTCCTCCAGGTGCTTCTTCATCCGCGCTTCCATGTACTTCTCATTGTCCTTGATGGTCAGCACATTGTAGTGCGGCGAGGACATTTTCAGATTATGGCGGCGCAAGGCGGCGTCGATATGAGTGCGCACCACCGAATCGGTCAAATCGTCGGCGGCGAGATCGGTCAGCCAGTAACGCACCGCGTACTTGCTGTAGCCGTTCTCGAAGCCCATCAGAATGCAGTTGGGCTCCGGCGACAAGGCCACGCCGGGCAGTTGCGCCTCGCGCAAGGAGCGCTCCACCACGGAGATGATCTGATTGGGTAGCGTGTCCCAATTGATGTTGAACCACACCCAACGCCGCCATTGCAGCGGCACGCCCTGACGCTTGCCCAGAATGGCGAACTGCCCCTTCATCAGCTGGCTGTTGGGAATCACCACGGTTTCCCAGTTGCGGGTTTCCACCAGGGTGGCGCGCCAATTGATTTCCACCACTCGGCCGGACAGTTCGCCGGACTTGATCCAGTCTCCCACCTCCACTGAATTATCCAGCTGCAACGACAGGCCGGCCAGGATATTGCCCAGCGTGTCCTGCATCGAGAACGCCAGCACGCCGGTGATCACCGCCGAGGTGGTGACGATGTGGCTCAGGTCCAGGCCGGCCAGGCGCAACAGCACCAGGCCCCAGCCGACGCAGCCCAGCACCAGCAGGATGTCCTCCAGAATGCGCGGCGGATGCAGGCGCAGCAGCGGCAGAAACAGCCGCATCAACATCATCGCCCATAGCCGGATCAGCGCCAAGCCCAGCACGATGATGGCGACCTGCTTCAGCCATTCGGCGATCTGATCGCCCTGCAAGCCCAGATTGATCACCACCAGCGCCACGGCGGCGGCCAGCAGCGAGCGCAGCGTCGATTTGCGGGTTTCCGGCCGCAGCAGATAGAGCAAGGCGGCGCAGGCGGCGGTCAGCGCCACGAACAGCGTCAGGCTGTCGTGCCACGCCTGGGGCACCAGTTTTTCCAGCCAGCTAACCGTGGGGGCCGTATCCATGCCGCCTCCGCGCTGAAGTCTTGATGGGAAAGCGCCGATGGCGCCGCCGCGGCAGGAGAAACAGAGGAAACAACTTGCCGGCCGCTTTTCATTGATAGCTCATGGCGGCGGATAAAAAAAATCCCTCCCGTGTAGGGAGGGCTGCAAGGTATCGGGGAAGTGTAATCGCCGGAGCTGGGGAGCCGCCGGAATCACAGCGCCCTGCTATACCAGTGCAGCGCGCAATTGAATGCTACACATTCCCATAGCATTTAGATATGAGTACATTTACTTAGCAAGCATGTCTCGCAATACAGGCTCCACATCGTCCGGCGAGGTCAGCCGGCGGATGCGCTCGAACAGTTCTCCGGCTTCCGGCCAGGTGCGCTTGAGCTGACCCAGCCATTGCTTGGTGCGCGCCACCGGGTAGCGTCCATCCTCGGACTGGACGCGGCACTGCAGGAACAGGTCCAGCACCCAGGGCTGCATCTCGCTCCAGGGCATCGGCGCGGCGGCGTCCTGGCGTTTGATGCGCAGCGCCAGGTCCGGGCAGGCCACCAGGCCGCGGCCTATCATCACCGTGTCGCAACCGCTTTGCTCGCGGATGGCGCGGTAATCGTCCAGCGTCCACACCTCGCCGTTGGCCACCACCGGCACCGCCACGCTGTCGCGGATGCGGGCGATCCAGTCCCAGTGCGCCGGCGGCCGGTAACCCTCCACCTTGGTGCGGCCATGGACCGCCAGTTCCTGCGCGCCGCCGGCTTCCAGCGCGTGCGCGCATTCCAAGGCCCGGCTCTTGTCTTCATAGCCCAAGCGCATCTTGGCGGTAACCGGTATTTCCGCCGGCACCGCCGCGCGCACCGCCTGTACGATCTGGAACAACAGTTCGGGGTCGTTGAGCAGGATGGCGCCGCCGCGATGGCGGTTGACAGTGGGCGCCGGACAGCCGAAATTCAGGTCTATGCCCGGCGCGCCCAGGCTGGCGGCCTTGGCGGCGTTCTCGGCCAGGCAGACCGGGTCCGAGCCCAATAACTGCACCCGCACCGTGACGCCGGCGCGGGTCTTGCCGCCGCGCGCCAGCTCGGGCGCCAGGCGCATGAAGGTGCGGGTGGGCAGAAGCGCCGAGGTGACGCGGACGAACTCGGTCACGCACAGATCAATGCCGCCCACCCGGGTCAACACATCGCGCATCGCCTCGTCCACCAGGCCCTCCATCGGGGCAAGAACCAATTTCATTGCAAACATCGCCGGAAAAAAGGCGAATATTGTACCGCAAAGCGGGGAAAGGCATTCAATGCAAATCGCCATCCGCCAAGCCGACGCGGAATCCGTCCGCAGCTGGCTGCCCTTATTCCTGGCCTACCTCGACTTCTACCAGGTCGCGCAGCCGGCGGAAACCTGCGCCGCCTTCCTGGAACAGCGGCTGAGCAAGGGCGAAGCGGTGGTCTTCCTGGCGCAAGACAGCGCCGGCGTCCAAGGCTTCGCCCTGCTCTATCCAGGCTTCTCCTCGCTCAGCCTGCGGCCGCACTGGCTGCTGCACGACTTGTTCGTGGCGCCGGCCAGCCGCGGCAACGGCGTCGCTAGAGTCTTGCTGCGACATTGCCAGGCTCACGTCGCCGCGCTGGGCGGCGGCCTCACGCTGCAAACCGCTCACGGCAATCTGAACGCACAACGACTATACGAACAATCCGGGTTTAAACTGGATAGCGAATTCCGGGTCTATGAATGGAGCGCCGGCTAAGCCCGCCGGGCCGCGCCTTGACGCGCCGTCAAGCGCTGCGGCATCCTTCGCCCCCTTGATGACATCGCCCACAGGAGCCGACATGAAACAGCACCGCGTCATTTTCGACACCGACCCCGGCCTGGACGACGCCGTCGCCATCCTATTCCTGCTGGGCGCCAGCGCCGACATCGAGCTTCTGGGGCTGACCACGGTGGCCGGCAATGTCGGCGTGGAGCTGACCACCCGCAATGCGCGCATCGTCTGCGAATGGGCCGGCCGTGGCGACGTGCCGGTCTACGCCGGCGCCGACCGTCCGCTGGTCCAGCCCTACCAGGGCGCCGAGCACGTGCACGGCGCCAGCGGCCTGGACGGCGCGCCGCTGCACGAACCCGCCATGCCGGTGCGCGCCGAACACGCGGTGGACTTCATCATCGACACCCTGCGCCGCGAGCCCGCCGGCAGCGTCACCCTGTGCCCGGTGGGCCCGCTGAGCAATATCGCGCTGGCCTTGCGCCGCGCGCCGGACATCGCCGCGCGCATCGGCCGCATCGTGCTGATGGGTGGCGGCTATTTCGCCGGCGGCAATATGACCCCGGCAGCGGAATTCAATATCTATACCGACCCGCACGCGGCCGACATCGTGCTGCGCAGCGGCGCGCCCATCGTGATGCTGCCGCTGGACGTCACCCATCAGGCGACGACCACGCCGGCGCGCGTGGAACTGCTGCGCGGCCTGTCCAACCGCTGCGGCCCGCTGGCGGCGGCGCTGCTGACCTCGCTGGAGCGCTACGATGTGCAAAAGCTGGGCCAGGACGGCGCGCCGGTGCATGATCCCTGCGTGATCGCCTACCTGCTGCGCCCCGAGCTGTTCCGCGGCCGCGAAGTCAACGTGGTGGTGGAACTGGCCGGCCACTACACCACCGGCGCCACCGTGGTGGACTGGCACGGCGAATCCGGACGCGCGCCCAACGCGCTCTATCTAAGCGAGGTGGACGCCGACGGCCTGTTCCAACTGATGGCCGACGCCCTCTCCCATCTGCCGTAACCCCAAGGAGGCCCCATGAAAATCGCTCCCGGCATCTATCGCCATTACAAAGGCCCGCTCTACGAAGTGCTGGGCACCGCCACTCACTCCGAAACCGGCGAACTGCTGGTGATGTACCGCGCGCTCTACGGCGAGTTCGGCCTGTGGGCGCGCCCGGCCGGCATGTTCGAGGAGAGCGTGGTTCACGAGGGCCAGACCCTGCCGCGCTTCGCGCTGGTCAAGGTATTCTGAGCGCCGCGATGCGCATATTCCGCACCGATCAGTTCCCGCTGCCGCTGCCGCCCGGACACCGTTTCCCGGCGCGGAAATACGCGCTGCTGGCGCAGGCGGTGGCCGGCTTCGCCGCCGAGGCGATGGACGCCGCGCCGGCGGCCAGCCGCTACGAACTGGCGCTGGCCCATGACGACGCCTATCTGGACAAGGTGTTCAAGGGCACGCTCAGCAACGCCGAGCAGCGCGAGATCGGCCTGCCCTGGAGCCCGCAGTTGCTGGAACGCAGCCGCCGCTCGGTGGGCGCCACCATCGCCGCCGCCCGCTGGGCGCTGGCGCAGGGTTGCGGCGTCAACCTGGCCGGCGGCACCCATCATGCCGGCCGCGCGATGGGCAGCGGTTTTTGCGTGTTCAACGACATCGCCGTGGCCGCGCGCCTGATGCTGGACGAAGGCCTGGCCCGCCGCGCGCTGGTGCTGGATCTGGACGTGCATCAAGGCGACGGCACCGCCGCCATCACCCGCGGCGACGCGCGCATCTTCACCTTTTCCATGCACGGCGCCGGCAACTTCCCATTCCGGCGCGAGCCCGGCAGCCTGGACATCGAACTGGCGGACGGCACCGGCGACGCGGCTTATCTCGCCATCCTGGCCCAGCAATTGCCGCGCCTGTTCGCCGCCGCGGCGCCGGACTTGGTGTTCTACCTGGCCGGCGCCGACCCCTACGCCGGCGACCGCCTGGGCAAGCTGGCGCTGAGCCGGGACGGCCTGGCCCAACGCGACCGCATGGTGCTGGACGCCTGTCGCCAGGCGGGGACCGCGGTGGCCGTCGCCATGGGCGGCGGCTACGCGGTGCCCATAGAGGACACCGTGGCGATCCAGACCGAAACCGTGCGCCTGGCCTGGCAAACCTTCGGCGTGACGGGACAGATTTCCCATTCCGCCGCGACTGATACACACCCACCCCGTCAATGGAGCCCGACATGAAAACCGCAACCTTCGCCGGCGGCTGCTTCTGGTGCATAGAAAGCGCCTACCACCGCCTGGCCGGCGTCCACAGCGCCGTTTCCGGCTATACCGGCGGCCCCGGAGCCAACCCCAGCTACAAGGAAGTCTGCGCCGGCCGCAGCGGCCATGTGGAAGCGGTGCAGATCCGCTACGATCCGACCAGGATCGATTACGACACCCTGCTGCGCGCCTTCTTCGACCTGCACGATCCCACCACCCTCAACCGCCAGGGCAACGATGTCGGCCCGCAATACGCGTCGGTGCTGTTCTATCACGACGAGGAACAACGCCAGGCGGCGGAGCGCATGCTGGCGGAGCTGGCCGGAGACTATTCGGCCCCCATCGTCACCCGGCTGGAAGCCGCGGTCACTTTTTACCCGGCGGAAGACTATCATCAGCAATATTTTGAGCAGCATGGTCACGAACCGTATTGCCAAATGGTGGTTGCGCCAAAACTGGCGAAATTCCAGCAATATTTTTCTGAATATTTGAAAAAATAAGACATACTCCGCCAGAGTCACGCGAACCAAGCGGCATGGTTCGCGTGACTAGGGCATCGCCGCTATAATCCGGCCCAGTAGCGGCGCTGCCCGAATTGGCCGCGCGCCGGACGAACCCAAGCCTCAGCTTCCCCATGGCAGACAAGCACAGCATCATCACTTCACTCCACGCCGCCCTAGCCCGTCACCTGGACCTGTTGCGCACCGCCACGCCGCGCGGCCGCCTGGCCTGCGCCGTGCTGTGGCTGCTCACCTTCGCCCTGTTGCTGGGTCAATCGGTGGCGCTGGACCTGAACCAGCAGCGCCAGGAGCACCAGCAGGTGCAGGGCCTGATTCTCTCCGGCCTGCAGACCCGGCTGCAGGAAAGCGAGATGCTGCAGCAAAGCGTGGTCGACATCGTCGGCCAGGAAAACAGCCAGCGCGAACAGCGCATCCGCTTATTGGTGGAATCGCTGGCGCGCGAACAGCCTCAGCTCTACTTCATCGGCTACCAGCCGCTGGTCAGCCACGCCTACCGCCGCGAATTCGAACGCATGCGCAGCCAGCTGCAAGGGCAGCCCTATCGCATCCGTGATTACCAGCACCAACAAGATAATGGCTGGAGCCAGCAACAAGGCTGGCGGCTGGCGCCCAAGCGGCCGCGCTACCTGCCGCTGAGCATGGCCGAGCCCGGCCTCGCCTCCGACGACTGGCGCGAAATGGGCCTGGACCTGCTGGCCGACAGCGTGCTGGCGCCCACCGCCGCGCGCGCGATGGGCCAGGGCGAGGCGGTGTCGCCGGTGCTGCGCCTCAACAGCGGTCAGCAGGGCCTGGCCTTCTTTTCCGCCATCTACAATACCGAGGCGCCGTCGCCGGTGCCGCTGGTGCGCAGCGAGCAGACCGCCGGCATGGTGCTGCAGGTGCTGGCGCTGGACAAATTGGTCAGCCTGACGCCCAGCATGTCCTTGCGCTACAGCGTGACGCTGCAGCGCAAGGACAACGCGCCCAGCGGCTACGACCGGTTGATTTACCGCCACCCGCAGCAGGATCAACCCGGCTGGCTGGCGCAATGGCTGCTGCCGGCGATGGAAATCCGCAAGAACCTGGACAGCCCCTACCTGCCTTATGAGCTGGTGGTGCGCCGCCAACTGGGCTTCGATCGCACCGCGCCGCTGGAGCTCTTGCTCAGCGCGGTCTTTTCCATGCTGCCGGCCTACCTGCTCTTGATCATCCTCGCGCTGCTGGCGCAAAACCGCCAGGTGCAGGAACAGGCGCAAGACCGGCTGCACCGCGAGCGCGAATACGCGATGGTGGCGCTCAGCGGCATCAGCGACGCGGTGATCAGCATCGACATCGATCTGAGCATCCGCTACCTCAACCCGGCGGCGGAAACCCTGCTCGGCCTGAAGGCGCTCGACGCCGCGCAACGCAAGCTGCACCAAGTGGTGAGGCTCAACTACGAATTTGCGCGCCAGGTGGAGGAAGACCCGGTGCACAAGGCCATCCAGCGCCGCGAAACCGTGCTGCTGGCGCAAAACTGCTACCTGATACGCAGCGACGGCGAAAAACTGCTGATCGAAGGCTCGGTGTCCCCGCTGCCCGGCCGCGACGGCCGGCTGATGGGCGCGGTGCTGACCTTCCGCGACACCGCCCCCATCCGCCGCCGCATGCTGGCGGCGCTGGAAGCCAGCGAAACCCGGCTGCGCCAGCACGAAATGGAGCTGGCCCGCGTCGCCCGCATCAACACCATGGGCGAGATGGCCTCCGGCATCGCCCACGAGATCAACCAGCCGCTGTCCGCCATCATGAGTTACTGCCAGGCCGGGCTCAGCCTGCTGGAGGACGAGGATCCGGACATGGCCATGCTGCGCCGCGCGCTGGACTCCTCCGTCACCCAGGCCAGCCGCGCCGGCCAGATCATCCAGCGCCTGCGCGAATTCGTGATCAAGAAAACCCAGCAATTCACCCCCATCAATCTGAACCAGGTGGTGGGCAATGCGCTCAACCTGCTGGAATACGAACTGAAAACCCACGATATTCATATTGAGCAGAATATTTGCCACGACCTGCCCTTGGTCTACGCTGACAACATACAACTGGAACAAGTGGTGCTGAACCTGATGCGCAACGCGCTGGACGCCATGGAAACCGTCGCCCCCTGGGGCAGGCTCAGCATCGCCACCAGTTTGAACGGCCGCTGGATCCGCCTGAGCATAGGCGACAACGGCGCCGGCATCGCGCCGGAGCTGCTGGACCGCATCTTCTCGCCTTTCTTCAGCACCAAGGCCAGCGGCATGGGGCTGGGCCTGGCCATCTGCCAGACCGCCATAGAAGCGTTCGGCGGCAAGCTGAACGCGCGCAATAAACCAACCGGCGGTGCGGAATTCATCATTGAACTGCCGCAACTGGACGCACCGCCGCCAACGGGGTAACCGGCAGGAGTCAACAACACAATGCAAAACACCACGCCAACCGTCTACATCGTCGACGACGATCCCGCCGTACTGGATTCGCTGGCCATGCTGATCGCCGCGCAAGGCATGCGCACCGTCACCTATCCCAATGCAATGGAATTCCTCGCCCACTACGGCGGCAACGACATCGCCTGCCTGGTGCTGGACATCCGCATGCCGCAGATCACCGGCCTGGCGCTGCAAGAGCAGCTGCTGGACAAAAACGTGACCCTGCCCATCGTCTTCATCACCGGCCACGGCGACATCGAACAATGCCGCCGCGCGTTCCAGACCGGGGCCATCGACTTCCTGACCAAGCCGATAGACCAGGCGCGGCTGATAGAAAGCCTGCGCAAGGGCATACGGCTGAGCATTCTGCAACACCGCAAGGAAGAGGAAACCCAGGAAGTGATGGGCCTGCTCGCCCGCATCAGCGGCCGCGAGCGCGAAGTGCTGGAACTGGTGGCGGACGGCATGTCCAGCAAGGAAATCGCCCGGGTGCTGGACCTGTCCCCGCGCACCATAGAAGTACATAGGGCCAACCTGTTCAACAAACTCGGTGTAGACTCTCTGGCGGACCTGGTGCGCTTCTACCTGAAAGCGCTGGAAGCCACCGGCAAGAAACCGAACGACGACAGTTTTTTGAACGATACGCCCACCCCTTACTGAAACAACGCCATGGAACGACTGTTCAAGCATGTCTGCCTGGTGGCGCGGCACAGCAAGCCCGCCATCGTCGAATCCCTGCGCCAGTTGGCCGACCACCTGTCCGCCTCCGGCGCCACCGTGCTGATCGACAAGGACAGCGCCACCCAGCAGGAAGCCGGCCCGCACGCGCTGATAGACCGCAACGACATGGGCAAGCTGGCCGACATCGTCATCGTGCTGGGCGGCGACGGCACCATGCTGTCCATCGCCCGGCTGCTGGCCCCTTACCGCGTGCCCTTGATCGGCATCAACCAGGGCCGGCTGGGCTTCATGACCGACATCCCGCTGCACGAGATGCTGGATTCGGTGGACGCCATCCTGCGCGGCGACTTCCTGCCGGAGGACCGCATCCTGCTTCAGGCCGCGGTGATACGCGAAGACGCCGAAGTGGCCAACGCGCTGGCCTTCAACGACGTGGTGTTCAGCCGCGGCGCGATGGGCTCGATGATAGAGTTCGAAGTCTTCGTCGATAACCAGTTCGTCTACAGCCAACGCTCCGACGGCCTGATCGTTTCCACCCCCACCGGCTCCACCGCCTACTCGCTGGCCTCCGGCGGTCCCATCCTGCACCCCACGCTGCAGGCCATCGCGCTGGTGCCGATCTGCCCGCAGTCGCTGAGCAACCGCCCGATCGCGGTCAACGATTCCTGTGAAGTGGAATTCATGCTCACCCGCGGTCTGGACGCGCGCGTGCACTTCGACGGCCAGTCCCATTGCGACCTGATGGAAATGGACCGGGTGCTGATCCGCCGCTACCGCAACCCGCTGCGCATCCTGCACCCGCTGGGCTACAACTACTACGACATGTTGCGCCACAAGCTCCACTGGGGCGAGCGCCTGCTCTGACACATACGCGGACACCCATGCTCTTATCGCTGACCGTTAAAGATTTCGTCATCGTCGACAGCATCGCGCTGGACTTCAGCCCCGGCTTCACCGTGCTCACCGGCGAAACCGGCGCAGGCAAATCCATCCTGCTCGACGCCCTGAGCCTGCTGCTGGGCGACCGCGCCGAAGGCGCTCAAGTGCGCGAAGGCGCCGAGCGCGCGGAGATCACCGCCGAATTCGACCCCCAGGGCCGCCCGGAAATCGACGCCTGGCTGGAAGAAAACGGCCTCAGCGGCGACGACCCGGTGCTGTTGCTGCGCCGGCTGCTGGACAAATCCGGCCGCTCGCGCAGCTTCGTCAACGGCCAGGCCGCCACCCTCAGCCAACTCAAGCAACTGGGCGAGTTCCTGGTCGACATCCACGGCCAGCACGCCCATCAGTCGCTGATGAAGGCCGATGCCCAACGCCAGTTGCTGGACGACTACGCCGGCTCCGCCGCGCTGGCGCGCGACGTGCACAAGGCCTGGCAGGACTGGCAGACCGCCCGCCGCGCCCGCGCCGACGCCGAGCGCATGTCGCGCGAATCCGAAGTCGAGCGCGAACGGCTGAACTGGCAGATCAACGAGCTGAGCGAACTCAAGCTGCAGCCGGACGAATGGAGCGCGCTGAACCAAAGCCACTCGCGGCTGGCCAATGCCGCCGAGCTGGCGCAAAGCGCCCAGCTGGCGGTGGACACCCTGTCCGAAATGGACAATAGCTGCCTGACCATGCTGTCCCAGGTGCAAACCCGGCTCAGCAAGCTGGCCAACCTGGACCCCAAGCTGGCGGATACCTTGTCCCTGCTCGACTCGGTGGACGCGGAACTGCGCGAAGTGGTCTACAGCCTGCGCGACTACGCCAGCGATATCGACGAAAACCCCGGCCAGCTGGCCGAAGTGGAAGGCCGGCTGGAAGCTCTGATGAGCACCGCGCGCAAATACCGGGTCCAGCCGCAAGACCTGCAGGAAAAACTGGACGACTGGCAGCAGCAGCTGCAAGCGCTGGAAGCCTCCGCCGATATCGAGGCGCTGTCCCTGGCGGAAACCAGCGCGCAGGCGCGCTATCGCGCGCTGGCCGAGGCGCTGTCCGGCAAACGCCGTCAGGCCGCCAGCGAGCTATCCTCCCGCATCGGCGCGGAAATGCAGCATCTGGCAATGGGCGGCGCGCGCTTCGCCATCGAACTGGCCGCCCTGTCCGAACCCGGCGCCCACGGCCTGGAGTCCATCGAATACCTGGTGGCGGCCAACGCCGGCACCAGCCTGCGCCCGCTGGCCAAAGTGGCCTCCGGCGGGGAGCTGTCCCGCATCAGCCTGGCCATGCAAGTGGTGATCAGCCAGGTGGCCAGCGTGCCCACGCTGATCTTCGACGAAGTGGACGTCGGCATCGGCGGCCGGGTCGCCGAAGTCATCGGCCACATGCTGCGCCAGCTGGGCCAACGCTACCAAGTGCTGTGCATCACCCACCTGCCACAAGTGGCCTCCTGCGGCAGTCATCACTGGCAGGTCAGCAAGAGCGAGCACAAGGGCCGGGTCAAGAGCCGCATCGAGCCGCTGGACAGCGAACAGCGGGTGCTGGAAATCGCCCGCATGCTGGGCGGCGTGGAGCTGACCCAGACCACGCGCGAGCACGCGGCGGAAATGCTGGCGTCAAATGCGCCGGCCCTATAGCCAAAGCGACAAAGACCCGCTAGAATTGCGCCCTCTTACCGATTCGGGAAGTGCAGCAGGCCGGATTCATGCCGTGATCTTGCGCGCCGCCCGCATCGACAATGACCAGACACTGGAGGTTTGGGTGAGTGGTTTAAACCAGCAGTCTTGAAAACTGCCGACGGGCAACCGTCCGTGGGTTCGAATCCCACAGCCTCCGCCAGAATGCATGCCGTCCTAATCAGCGCCAATCCGTCCTAAAGGCTGAATCCACGCGGGTTAGGACGGCATTTATTTTGCTTGGGACCAATGGGTTAGGCCAAGGTAAACAGTATCCGCACGCCCCAAGCATGCCTCAAATTTTCTTAGAACCTGTTTACGATCTCGCAAGCTAAGGCGAAAACGAGCGAAAAAGTGGAATGTACACGTGGTACATGAGCATTTTGGGCTGGTTTTCAACGCCGTATCGCCGACGCGCAGCAGATCGTAAACAGCTTCTTAGTGCGCCACCCGCCTTGCTGGGCACCCTCCTGGTTTCTTGCACCATGCGCCCGAGCCATTGGCTTGACCTAGCCAACCCGGACCATGCGTGACCCAGCCCGCTCCCCACGTCCTTTTCATTCCCTATCGACACCTTGGCAAGCCGGTGACTGACACTCAAACTTGAGTACCGCCATGCCATGCGTCGAACGTGTCTACCCTCTCGCGAGCTAAGCCGAGACAAGGCGAAAACGGCTGAGAAAGCGGAATGTGCAAGTGGTGCATCCGCATTTCGAAACCGTGCTCACCATGTAACGCTCCACAACGCGCAGCGGATCGTAAGCAGGTTCCAACCCCGCCACCGGCCTATATAATGAATGCATCGCACCCTCGCGCCGCCGCCATGCCCTTGATCCCTCGAGCCTTGCCCGACAGTTTCCGGCTCCGGCTGACCCTATTGTTCGGCGGCCTGTTTCTCGCTTCCGCGCTGCTGGCGGCGCTGAGTCTGGACAAGGTGCTGTCCGATCGCATCGTGCGGAGCCAAGGGGAGGCGATGTACGGGCTGGCCAGCAATATCGCCAAGGCCATCGCCAACAATGTACAGGAGCGCCACCGCGAAGTGATCCTGCTGGCGCAGACGCCGGCCTATGTGCGCGCGCCGCTGGACAGCGACGACCTGCGCCGCAGCCTGGAGCGCACCAAGCAGGCCTATCGCTACTATGCCTGGATCGGCATTGCCGACGCGGACGGCAAGATTGTTTCCGCCACCAGCGGCATGTTGCAGGGCCAGAGCGCCGCCAAGCGCCCCTGGTTCATCCATGGCCAGCACGCCTCCTTCGTCGGCGACGTTCACCAGGCGGTGCTGCTGGCCAAACTGATACCTGCAGCCGCCAACGGCGAGCCCTTGCGCTTCGTCGATTTCGCCTCGCCCATCTACGACCCCGCCGGCAAGCTGCGCGGCGTGCTCGCCACCCATGCCCTGTGGGACTGGGTGGAAGCAACGATACGCGAGCGCCTGCCCGCCGAAAACCATCAGCAGGTATTCATCATCGACAAGAGCGGCAATATGCTGTCGCCGTTCGAAGCGATAGGCAAAGTGCGTGCGCCGGCGCCGCAGACATCCAGGCAGGATTTCCGCCTGGGGCTCTGGCCCGATGGCGGCGACTACCTCTACAGCGAGGCGCGGATGAACGAGGCGGGGCTGGATTGGCGCATCGTCGTCCGCCAGCCCAAGCGGCAGGCATTGGCGGCCTTGAACCAGTTGCGCGCCACCTTGATCCTGTCCGGGCTGATTCTCACCCTGCTGCTGATGTTGGCGGTGTACAAGCTGGCCGCCCTGTTCAGCCGGCCGCTGGAACAATTGGCCGGCATCGCCGAGCGCATCGGCCAGGGCGACGAGCGCGCCGACTGGGACATAGCCAGCGAGACCCAGGAATTGCGCCAGCTATCGCGGGCGATGCGGAACATGACCACCACCCTGCTCGCCCGCAAGCAGGAACTGACCGATATCAATGCCAACCTGGAGCAGATCGTGGCGGAGCGCACCGATGCCTTGCGCGAAACCAACCGCCAACTGGTGCGCAAGGCCACCGAACTGGCGCGGCAAGCACGCAGCGACGCTCTCACCGGGCTCAACAACCGCATGGCGGCCAATGAGCAGCTGCAGGAGGAGCACCTGCGTTACCGCCGCATCGGCGCGACGTACTCGGTTCTGTTGCTGGACGCCGACCACTTCAAGCGCGTCAACGACGGCTTCGGCCACGACGCCGGCGACCGCGTGCTGCGCCACATCGCCGACACCCTGCGCGCCTCGGCCCGCGTCACCGATTTCACCGCCCGTTACGGCGGCGAGGAGTTTCTACTGCTGCTACCCGACACCGATGCCAAGGGCGGCGCGGTGCTGGCCGAAAAAATCCGCGCCGCGATCGAGCAATCGCAGGCGCCTGACGTGGGCACCATCACCATGAGCATAGGGCTGGCCACCGCCCGTCCCGATGACGAGCAAGCAGAAACCGTGGTCAAGCGCGCGGATCAGGCGCTGTATCGCGCCAAGGCCGCCGGCCGCAACCGGGTGGGATTGGAAGAGACGTGAGCGCGGGCGGACATGCCGCGACACCGGCTACACTCAAGGCACTGCCCGCCGCGAAAGCCGCCATGTCCACGCCACGCCATATCGGCATCAGCATCGCCTGCTCCCTGGAGCGCGCCTATGCCTTGCTGGCGCCGCCGGAACATTTTCCACTATGGGCGTCCGGCCTGGCCGGCGCGCTGCGCCGCGCCGGCGACGGCTGGCTGGCGGACACGCCGCATGGCGCGATGCCGGTGCGCTTCTCTCCGCTCAACGACTACGGCGTGCTGGATCATTGGCTGTCGCCACCCGGCCAGGCCGAGGTTTATATTCCGCTGCGCCTGCTGGCGCGCGATGATGGCTGCGAACTGGTGCTGACCCTGTTCCGCCCACCCGGCGTCGACGACGCCCGCTTCGAAGCCGACGCCGCCTGGATGGCGCGCGATCTGGCCGCGGCCAAGGCCTGGCTGGAAAGCCAGCCAGCAAGCTGAAGCCGCGCGCTCAGTGCGCAGCTTGCAGCCGTTCCGCGGCGAAGCCGGCCAGCACATGCCGGCCCATGCTGCCCACCAGTTCCTCGTCGGCCAGAAACACCGTCCCCAGTCCTTCGCGCCGCAGCAGCTCGGCCTCCTCGCCGCTACGCGCGCGCAGCGCGATGCGCAACTCCGGATTCAAGGTGCGCGCCAGTTCCACCATCTGCCGCAGATTGAGCGCGTCGGCGGTGGAAACCGCCAATACCGAGGCGTTGACGATATGGGCCTGGATCAGCACCGCCGCCTCGGCGGCGTCGCCAGTCACCGCCGCGCGACCCTGATTGCGCAGCGCTTCCACCAGTTCGCGGTTCTGGTCCACCACCACATAGGGCACATGGCCGCGTTCCAGCTCCGCGGCCAGACCGCGTCCAATCCTGCCGTAACCCACCAACACCACCTGGCCTTCCAGGTATTTGCGCTCGGTGCTCATCGGCAGTTCCGCATAAGGGTCGGCCCGGCGTTCCAGGCTGCGCGCCCATTCCGAGCGCGCCAACAGCCAGCCGCGCAGCGGCTCCAGCCCGGCGAACAACAGCGGATTGAGCGCAATCGAGATCAGCGCGCTGGCCAGCACCAGGCTCATGCCCTGCGCCGACAGCAGGCCCAGCGTCACGCCCAGGCCGGCCAGGATGAAGGAAAACTCGCCGATCTGCGCCAGACTGGCGGCAATGGTCAGCGCCGTGGTCAGCGGGTAGCGGCATAGCGTGACCAAGGCCAGCGCCGCCAGGGTTTTGCCCAACACGATGATGGCCACCGCGCTCAGCACCATCAGCGGCTGCTCCAGCAGAATGGTCGGATCGAACAACATGCCCACCGACACGAAGAACAGCACCGAGAACGCGTCGCGCAACGGCAAAGAATCGCGGGCGGCGCGATGGCTGAATTCGGACTCCCGCATCATCATGCCGGCGAAAAACGCGCCCAGCGCAAAGGAAACATTGAACATATGGGCTGCGCCGAAGGCGATGCCGATGGCCGCCGCAGTCACCGCCAGCGTGAACAGCTCGCGCGAACCGGTTTTGGCCACCCGCCACAGCAGCCACGGCAAGGCGCGCCGGCCGACAATCAGCATCAGCGCGATGAAGGCCGCCACTTGCAACAGGGTCAGCGCAATGGTCAGCCACAGCGGCCCGCCGCCGGTGCTTACGGCCGACCCGCCCAGCAGCGCCGCCAGCGGCGGCATCAACACCAGCACCAGCACGCAGGCCAGGTCCTCCACCACCAGCCAGCCCACGGCGATGCGGCCGTTGATGGTGTCGAGAATGCCGCGCACCTCCAGCGCCTTGAGCAGCACCACGGTGCTGGCGCAGGACAGCGACAAGCCGAAGATCAGGCCGCTGGACCAGCCCCAACCCCAGCACCAGGCGACGAACAGCGCCAGGCTGGTGGCCGCGCTCATCTGCACGATGGCCCCCGGCACGGCGATGCGCTTGACCGATAGCAGGTCTTTCATCGAAAAGTGCAGGCCGACGCCGAACATCAGCAGCATCACGCCGATTTCCGATAGCTGCGCGGCTATCTGCATATCCGCGACGAAGCCCGGCGTCGCCGGACCGATGACGATGCCGGCCAGCAGATAGCCGACCAGCGCCGGAATGCGGATCCGCTCGCACAGCAGCCCCAGGATCAGGGACAGGCCAAGGCCCGCCGCAATGGTTGAAATCAATGAAACATTGTGGACCATGGCGGCCGCCCCCCGAGCTGTGTTTGTTATATGGAACGCATGGCCCGCATGCGCCGGTTTCAAACTAGAGGGGGGCGGAAAAGTGAAAGTTCCGGTGAAATTTCCCGAGATTGACTGTCTGGCCGGCCACGACCGGCGCGCTATTTCTTGGCGCCCTTGATCGCGTACATCAGCGTGTCGCCTTCCGCCAGCAGCGCTTCTATCGAAAAATGCCGCTCCGGGTCCAGCTCCACGATGCCGTCGGAAAACGCCAGCCGGTAGGGCTGACCGGCGGCGTCGTTGTAAGCATCCAGATTGCGCGCGAACTTGTCGACCGCCGCCTGCGCCCGCTCGCGGCCGGCATCGGACAACAGCACCACGAACTCATCCCCGCCCAGGCGCGCCAGCAGATCGGCGGAGCGAAAGGAGGCGCGCATCTGCTCGGCGAAGGCCGCCAGCGCCTGATCCCCGGCGGCGTGGCCATGGCAGTCGTTGATGGCCTTGAACTTGTCCAGGTCCAGAAAAGCCAGGCTCACCGGCAAGGCCTGGCGCGCGCAGAAATTCAGGCTGTACTGCGCCAGCAGCCGGAAACCGCGCCGATTGGAAATACCGGTCAGCTCATCGGTGGTGGCGGCTTGAAACGCGATCAGCTCCGCCTCCACCATCAAGGCCAGATCATGCAGCGCCTGCGCATCGTCCTGGTCGAAAT
The DNA here is from genome assembly GCF_001043555.1 of Chromobacterium sp. LK1. Lineage (NCBI taxonomy): Bacteria > Pseudomonadati > Pseudomonadota > Betaproteobacteria > Neisseriales > Chromobacteriaceae > Chromobacterium > Chromobacterium sp. LK1. The sequence continues at coordinate 127,503 of NZ_LDUI01000040.1, forward strand.
CCCGCGGCAGACTATCCACCACGCACAAGGTGCCCACCTTGGCGCCATTGGCCGCATGCAGCGGGCAGCCGGCATAGAAACGGATATAGGGCTCGCCCACCACCAGCGGGTTGTCGGCGAAGCGCGCATCCGCCAACGCGTCAGGAATGATGAAGATATCGTCGCCCAGGATGGCGTGGCCGCAAAAGGAAATGTCGCGCGAAATCTCATTTGACTCCAGCCCCATGCAGGATTTGAACCACTGGCGGTTCTCATCCACCAGGCTAACCAGGGCGATGGGCACCCGGAACAGCCGCTTGGCCATTCTGGTCAAGCGGTCGAAACGCTCTTCCGCCGCGGTATCCAGCACTCCGAGCGCGCGCAGCGTCGCCAGGCGTTTCGCTTCGTCCGCCGGCGTTTCCGGTGTCTTCATCTCAGCCTCCTGCCTTGTCACGCCGCGTTCAGCGCGGCCCCATTCATGATAATAGCATTACCGGGCCGCGCCAAATCGCCGCGCCGGCTCGCGCGGACGCCAGCCGCAAGCATCCAGCGCGGTCAATAACTGCTGCTGCGTCAGGCCATGCGCCGCGTGGCCGTGGTTGCCGCGCATATCGCCGGCCGCCAGCAAGGCGTTGACGATGGCCTCCTCCACCGCTTCCGCCGCCGCCTCGAACAAGGGCGACAGATGATCGGCGTTGACCATGCGCACTTCGCTGCACAAGGGCCCTTTATCAGCGTAGTCGCTTACCGGCAGATCGCGGTTGCCGGTGGCGAAGGCGACGAAGATATCGCCACTGGAGTCCTCGGTGCCGCCGCCGGTGCGGGCAATGCCGATGGCGGCGCGCTGCGCCAGCCGCCGGCATTGCTCCGGCAGCAAGGGCGCGTCGGTGGCCAGCACCACCACGATGGAGCCCATGCCCGGCTGCGGCAGCCGCCGCTGCTCGAATGGCGAAGGAATGCGCTCGCAGCTCAAATGCCGCCCCACCGGATAGCCTTCGACCAATAAAGAGCCGCGCTTGCCATGGTTGGCTTGCAACAGCGCCCCCACCGTCCAGCCGCCGGCCGCCGCTGGCAAGCGCCGCGATGCGGTGCCGATGCCGCCCTTGAACTCATGGCAGATCATGCCGCTGCCGCCGCCGACGCTACCTTCGGCCGGCAGCCCGCCGCTGGCCGCCCTCTGCGCAGCGCGCGCGTGCTCCGCCGTCACGTGGAAGCCGTTGATGTCGTTGAGCAGGCCGTCAAAGGTTTCCAGCACCACCGGCATGGTCCAGTACAACTGCGGCTCGCCGGCCACCGCCTCGCGCTCGCCGACGATCAGCGCGTCGCGCACCACGCCCACACTGTGGGTATTGGTCAGCGCGATGGCCGTGGTCAGCATGCCAGCCTCGCGCAGCCATTCCAGGCCGGACGCATCGCCGTTGCCGTTCAGCACATGCACGCCGGCGAAACATGGCGCGTGGCGCGCCAGGCCCGGCCGCGGCTCCACCACCGTCACCCCGGTGCGCGCGCGCCGGCCGTCGGCGAAATCCGCCCAGGCCTCGGCATGCCCGACGCGCACGCCCGGCACGTCGGTAATGGCGTTCAAGGCGCCCGGCTCGCCTTGGCCGATGCGAATGCCCAATGATCTTGCCCTGGATTGCATAGTCATCTCTCCTTCTGCTCATCGATAATCAATACCTTGCGCCGCGGCCGCTGCGCGGCCAGCAGCACACCGGCCAGCACGATGCCGGCCATGATCCAGCCATCGCGCGCCGGCGCGTCCCGCAACGCCGCCCATAATAGATACACGCTGCCGGCCGCGGCCAATAACGGCGGCCACGGCCACCAGGGCATGCGGTAAGGATGGGGATGGCGGCCGCGACGGCTGCGCAGCGCCGCCAGCGCCAGCAATAGATAACTGAGCATCAGCAGAATGACGGTGAACGAGGCCAGGCCGGCCAGGCTGGAATGAAAGGTCAGCAAGGCCGACGGCAAGGCCAGCGCCAGCGTGGCCACCCAGGGGGTGCCGAAGCGCGGATGGAGGCGCTGCAGCGCCCGGCTCGCCGGCGCCGGCCACAGCCCGTCCCGGCCGCTGGAGTACAGAAAACGGCCGCTTTGCACCACGATGGCGATGATGGCGTTGAACACCGACAGGAAAATGCCACCGCTGATCACCCGCGCCACCGCCGGGCTGCTCAAATGGCTAAGCACGTAGTGGATCGGGTCCGCTTGCCGGCTCAGCTCAGCCAGCGACGGCGCGCCCAGGATCAGCGCGGTGACCGGAATCAACTCCACCAGCACCACGATGAGCAGCGTCGCCAGCACCGCCTGCGCCACCGGGCGGCCGCTCTCGCGCATATCCTCGGCGAAATACACCGCGCCGCCGAAACCGTTGTAGGCGAATACCGCGATGCCCGCCATCGCCGCGATCGCCGCGACGGGAACCGTGGCGAGTCCGCCATCGGCCGCGGCCATCACCGGCTGCCACAACACCGCCGCCGGCTGCCGCGCCTCGCTGAAGCCCAGCCAGGCGATCAAGGTCAGCGCGGCCACTTCCAACAGCAGGAAAGAACCGGTCAGCCAGGCGTTCAGCTTGATGTCCAGCACCGCGATGCCGAAGCACAGCACGATCATCGCCAGCGCCACCTCCGCGCCGTCCAGCCGCGCGCCCAGCGCGGAGTTCAGATAGGGCGCGGCGCCGGTGGCCAGCACCGCCGGCACGAACAGCAACAGACACAGGATCAGCAGATACATCAGCAGGCTGAGCCGACGGCCGAATACCCGCTCTATCATCACGTACTCGCCGCCGGCATTGGGATGGGCCGCGCCCAGCTCGGCATAGCACAGCGCGAAGGCAGCGGCCAACAGCGCCGCCAGCGCGAAGGCGAGAAAGGCGCCGCTGCCGGCGCCTTGCAGCGCGAACGGCGCGATCACGAAAATGGAACTGGCCGGCGTCACGCCCGACACCGTGATCAACACCACGTCGGTCACGCTCAATGAACGGCGCAGCCCGGGGCTGGCCTTGGATGTGCTCATGCTCTGCTCTCCTCTTGTTGTGCGGCGCCTTGTAGTCAGACGCGTGGGAGACAGTGTATTTTGGCGCGGAAAGGGGCCCAATCACCGTGACGGGTTACCCCAAACCGGGAGGGCGGGATGGAAGGTCTGTTGAGGGAGTTGCCGCTGCACCAACATCTGGCGCAGTTGATGGCGCATATCGGCCTGCCGGGCTTTTGGCGCCAGCTGGCGCTGCTGCTGCGCGCCAGCGCGCCGCTGGACAATGCGCTGGCGGCCTGTTTTCGCGTCGGCGCGCCGCCCTTGATCCTGGAGGAGTGCGATTTCCAGCACCGCGCGGCGGCATCGCCGATGCCGCTGTACTGCCAGGGCCTCTACCTGCTGGACCCGTTCTATCTGTATAGCCGCCAGCCTTTTGCCGACGGTCTCTATCACCTGCCCGACATCGCGCCCGATCATTTCCGCCAAAGCGAATACTTTCAGCGTTATATGAGCGGCGAAGTGGGCGTGGACGAGGTCCAGTTGCTGCTGCGCGTGGCGCCGGATCAGGTTCTGTCATTGTCGCTGGGAAAAACCAGCGAATTCGCGCCCGCGGACATCGGCAAGCTGCGGGTGATGCAGCCCTGGCTGCTGGCGGCGATGCGGCGCCATTGGCAGTTGCAGGCCGAGCCCTTGCCGCCGCCGGCGCGGCTGGCGGACCAATTGAGCCAGACCCTGGAACGCTTCGGCCACGGCAGGCTGAGCGAGCGCGAAGCCGAGGTGGCGCGGCTGACCTTGTGCGGTCTGTCCAGCAAGGCCATTGCCCAGCAATTGGCGATCTCGCCGGAAACCGTCAAGGTTCACCGCCGCAATCTGTATCTGAAGCTCGGCGTGGCCAGCCACGCCGAGCTGTTCAATTGCTATATCGAGCAACTGCGCGGCAGCGAAGCTTAGAACGTGTTTACGATCTCGCGAGCTAAGGCGAGACAAGGCGAAAACGAGCGAAAAAGCGGAATATACACACGGTACATGAGCATTTTGAGCTCGGTTTCAACGCGGTATCGCCGACGCGCAGCAGACTTTGAACAGGTTCTTAGGCTCGATTCAATTTCCCAGCCACTTGGCCGATAAGCCGACGAATTCGCCGTTCTGCAGGCTCTGGCTCAGCCATTGATCCACCCAGGCTTTCCAGCGCCAGTCGTTGGGCAGCAGATAGGCTTTTTGCGAAAAGTCGAACGGCTTCTCCGGGTGCACCGCGCACAGCTCCGGATGCAGTTTCTGCTGATAACGGGTTTCCACCGCGTCGGTCACCATCAGATCGGCCTTGCCGTCTATGATCTGCCGGAAAATGGTGACGTTGTCCGGATGCACGGTCAGCGTGGCCGCCGGCAGGCGGGCGCGCGCGAACTTTTCATTGGTGCCGCCCGGATTGACGATCAGCTTGACCCGGGGCTGGTTGATCTGGGCGATGGTCTGAAAACGCTGGACGTTTTCACAGCGGGTGATCGGCGTCTTGCCGTCGTTCAGATAGGGCTGCGAATACAGCGCCCGCTTTTGCCGCTCCAGATTGATCGACACCCCACTCATCGCGATGTCGAACTTGCCGGCCTCGTGGTCGCGCATCAGCGTCGGCCAACTGGTGGCCACCAGCTCCAGCTTGACGCCCAGCGCCCGCGCCAGGCTCTCGGCCATCTCGATGTCCAGGCCGCGATAGGCGCCGCTGGCCGCGTCCCGTTCGCTGAACGGACGGTAATCTCCGGTGGTGCCCACCCGCACGCTGCCGCGTTGCAGGATATCGTCCAGGCGGTCCGCCAGCACCGGCTGGCCGGCGATCAGGCCGGCCAAGAACAGGCCGCCCAATCTCTGTGTTGTCTTCATCATGCTTGCTTTCTTCTTCTGTTGTTTGCGCAGCGGACGCTGCCAGCGCCCTGCTCGCAAGACTCGCTCGGCGCGGTCTCAATAGGCCAGCGGGAAGGCGAAGACGTCTCGCTGATAAGTCTCCACCACCACGCTGAACGGCGCGTTGTCGCTGCCGCGATACAGCACCGCGCGGTGCTGCAGCACTTGCTGCGCGATGTCCAGGCCGCCGGCGCCGGCCTTGGGCGCCGGTTTCATTTCCCAGCCGGCCTCCAGCGGCGACCACAGCAGTTTGACCTCCTCGGTCTGACGGCGGAAATTCAGCGCCGCCACCGCGCGGCCAAACGGCACATCGCTGCCGTCCAGTTGGCGGTTCATCTCCGCCGTCAGCTTGGAGGGCAGATACCAATTGTCGGCTTCGGACAGCGCATGCTCGCCACAGGCCAGCTGCACGCGGCGGTAGGCGACGCGCTCGTCCGGCTGCGCGCGCAGCTGCGCCCTCACCTCGGCGCTGGCGTCCTTGTGATCGGCGGGATTGCGCAAGGCGCGGATCTGCGCCGGCGCCGCCATCCGGTGCTCGGCGCACCATTGCTGCAAGGTGCGGGTGGCGCTGCTATTGCTGAGCAAGGTGGCGTTCAGCGTTTGCAACAGCGCCAAGGCCTTGACGCGGGTATCGGCGCTATCCTGCCAGCCGGGGTGATTCCAGCCCTCCGCCAAGACCGGGCCGGCCGCCAGCCATAGGCAGCCGGCGGCCACGAGCATATTCTTGTGCATTTGTTTTCCCAGGGTGAATGGAAAGCGGATGGTAAAGTAAATGCTTTAGTTTCGGTAGCGGTCAATCGCCAAATACCCGGACTTCATTTATGTCCGCCCGCCTCCCGATGCTGGCTGGCGGAGCGCAGCAAAGCCTGGAAAGCCGGCGCCTCGCGCTGACGCTCCAGTTCCGCCCAGATCCTGGCCGGCAGCCCCGGCTCGCGGTAGGCCAACTGGCGCGACAGCATCAGGAAATAAGGCTTCTCCTCCAATGGCAGCCGGCAGCGTTCAATCACCTCCGCCAGTTCCGGGTGCTCGCGCAGCAGCTGTTCGGCGCGCGGGGTTTGCAGCGCCGCGCCGCTGAGCCGCCGCAAGCGCAGCATTTGCAGAATGGCCAAGGGATCGCGGTTGCTGTCGTCTATCTCCACCTGCTGCTTGCGCAGAAAAGCGCCAATGGAAAAATCGGTCTGCATGCCTATCGGCGCCATGCCGCTGGAGAGATGGCTGCCATCCCAGTCCACCGTGGTGCCCTTCAAGCGGTACAAGGAATAACTGGAACTGTGCAGCCGTCGGCCGCCGTCCGGCGCGCCGTCGGCCAATAGCGGATACAAGCCCCATTGTGAGCGCTCCGGCAGGAAGCTGGCGGCGAAGGCGCCGTCCATCTTGCCCTGGCTCAGCATATTGATGCAGCGCCGCCATGGCATCGGCTGCAGCAACACGGCCCGCCGCAACGGCGCTTGCAGTTGCTTGATCAGTTGAATGTCCAAACCGCCGCCGTGGCCGTCCAGCCAAGGATAGGAAATCTGATCCTCGTAACAGAACAACAGCGGTCCCGCCGCCGCGCTCATAGACCATGCCAGCGCCAGCGCCGCCGCCCGGCCCAATCCCCGCCTCATCGTTTCTCTACCCGCCCGTGCGCCATGCTTCCGTTATCGCTCATGCCGTCCCCGCCTGCCAAGCGCCGGCTATTTCTTCTTCGGCGCCGGCTGCACGCCGCGCTCCAGCAAGTCGAACACCCTGGGCCGCGGCGGCTCGCCGTCGTAATACGGCGCGCCCTCCAGCCGTCCCACCTGTTTCAGATGGCGCACCAGCACCTTGCCGCTGTCCGGATAGACGCAGACTTCGTGCGGGTCGTTGACGCCGATGCCCAGATAAACCAGGTCTTCATCGAAAGGGTTGGCGATCTGGTGCGCGACACCATGACCGGCCGGACAGGAAACGCAGTCGCCAGGGCCGATTTCCTGAACGCTGTCGCCCAGGCGCAGCACGCCGCGTCCGGACAGCACATAGAAGATTTCATCCTCGCGGGCATGAGCATGGAAGGGACAGCCCACCCGTCCCGGCGGCAGCCGGGTCAGATTGGCGCCCAGCCGGCCCGGCAAGGCGTCCAAGGCCGGCGTCAGCGGCTGGTAGCTGCCGCCCCAGACCTCGCCCTCCCGATAGTCGACGGCGGCGACCTGCTCGATATTGACCACATTCGGCGGCTTGCTCATGTCTGCGCTCCTGTCCCGGTCTCTTGCCGGACGATGTCGGCATCATCCCGCAGCCGTGAAACCAGAGTCAATCCAGCGCGCGCAAAACCTCGCGCATCGCCCGCACCGTGGCGGCGCTGGTTTCGCGCCAGCCGTACTCATCGCCGCCGGCGCCCATGGATACGCCGGAACGGCGATGGCGCATCGCGCTGGCCACCGCCGCGCTGGCCGAGGCGTGGAATTCGGCGCAGCCGGTGGCGCGCGCCAGCGCGGCCAGATTGTCCGGCCGCAGGCCGCCGCCCGGCATCAGGATCAGCCGCTCGCCCGCCTGACGGCGCAAGCCTGCGATCAGGACCGCGCCGTCCAGCGCCGTCGGCGCCTGGCCCGATGTCAGCAAGCGGCGGCAGCCGCTGGCGATCACCTGCTCCAGCGCCTGCTCGGGATCACGCGCCAGATCGAAGGCGCGATGGAAGGTCGTCGTCATCGGCCCCGCCAGCCGGACCAGCTCGCGCGTGCGCTCGACATCGACCGCGCCATCGGCGTCCAGCAAGCCCAACACCACGCCGTCCACGCCCAAGTCGCGGCAGGCCAGCACATCGCGGCGCATCACCTCGAACTCGTCGGCGGAATACAGGAAATCGCCGCCGCGCGGCCGCACGATCACATGCAGGCCGATGGATAGCCGCTGCCGCGCCAAGGCAATCATGCCCGGCGACGGCGTGACGCCACCGGTTTCCAGGCTGGCGCACAATTCCACCCTGGCCGCGCCGCCCTGCTCCGCCGCCAGGCAGGAGGCCAGCGAGGCGGCGCACACTTCCAACTGTCTATCTTGCGACAAAATATCGTTCTCCCTCGGTTGAATACAGTCCGGATTTTGACCGCTTGCGCCGGCCGCGTTAAGCTGCAAATTCAAGTGACGCGAACGTAAGTCGATATGCTCTATTTTGAAGATCTGCAGCCGGGACAACTATTCCACAGCCCCAGCCACACCCTCGGCGAAGAGGAACTGACCGGCTTCGCCCACCAGTACGACCCGCAATATTTCCATACCGATCCGCAACGCGCGGCGGACAGCCTGTTCGGCGGCCTGGCCGCCAGCGGCTGGCAGACCAGCAGCCTGAGCATGCGGCTGGTGACCCAGACCGAATTGGGGAAAATGGCCAATGGCTTGATCGGCATGCAGATAGACAAGATGCGCTGGCCGCAGCCCACCCGCGCCGGCGACACGCTGCGCGTCAGCGTGGAAATCCTGGACAAGCGCCGCTCCGGCAGCCAGCCAGGCTTTGGCGTGGTGAAAGTGCGCTGGACCACCCGCAATCAGCGCGACGAAGTGGCGATGCAGCTGGAGTGCTCGATCTGGGCGCAATGCCGCGCGCTGCCGCGGCAAGACCAAGACGCGCCCGCGCCGGCGGCGCAAACCGCCTAGCCGCGCGGGCCCGCCTGGCCGGATCAGCGGCGGACCTGGATCATCTCGGCGCTGCGCAGCGCCTGCAATTCCTTGCCGCCGGCGTAGCTGATGGACGACTGCAAGTCTTCCTTCAGCTCGCACAGCAGCTTGCCGATGCTGCCCTTGTACTCCACCAGGATTTTCTTGCCCTCGACATTGACGTAGGCGCCCTTGTTGAACTGCGAGGCGCTGCCGAAGTACTCCTTGTAGTGCTTGCCGTTGATCTCGACGATATCGCCGGCGGATTCGTCATAGCCGGCGAACAGGGAACCGGCCATGATCATGCTGGCGCCGCAGGCCATGGCCTTGGCCATGTCGCCGTGCTCGACGATGCCACCGTCGGCGATCACCGGCACGCTGACCGCGGCCACGCAGTCCTGCACCGTGGAAATCATCGGGCGATGAAAGCCAGTCTTGTTCTTGGTGATGCAGACGCGGCCGCCGGCGATGCCGGCCTTGATCGCGTCGCAGCCCCAGCTTTGCAGATCGCGCGCGGCCTCGGCGGTGGCGATGTTGCCGCCAATCAGGAAGGTGTCGGGGAAGTGCTGCTTGATGTGCTTGATCATGCGCTCGGCCTTCACGCACCAGGCGTTGGCGATGTCCAGCGTCATGTATTCCGGGGTAAGACCGGCCTGCTTGAGCGCGGCCAGTTGTTCCAGCGTGTCCTCGTTGACGCCGACGCTGATGGAGGCGAACAGGCCCTTGGCCTGCATGTCGCGAGTGAACTCGACCGCGTCCACATTGAAGCGGTGCATGGTGTAGAACCAGCCTTGCCGGGCAAAGAACTCGCAGGTGTCGGCGCTGACCACCGACTTCATGTTCGACGGGTAGATCGGCATGTCGAAACGGCGCGGGCCGAACTGAACCGAGGTATCGCACTCCTTGCGGCTGTCCACCACGGTTTTCTTCGGCACCAGGTAAACGTCGCCGTAATTGAGTTCTGTCTTGATCATGCGTGTGCTCCCAAAGCGGAATGAAGAGTCAAAAAACGAGGGGCCCCAAACATAAACGGGAGCTCGATGGCTCCCGTTTACAGTGTCCCCTGCGACGCCTCGCTTGGCTCGCACGCACTTACCGGCACACCTTACGCCGCAGGTTTCTTCACGTCAAGCGATTTTATTTCAGATCAAGACAAACGGCTATTTGTCGCACCAGCTGCCGTCGGCGTCGCCGCCCAGCCAATTCAGCACCGGCTGCCAGGCGTCGCGGTCGCGCTGGGTGCGCGATGGCGGCAGATCGAACAGCGACAGGCCGCTGGAAGCCGCCTGCACGTAAAGCTGGGTGTCGCGCAGCCAGGTCAGCACCGGCACATCATGATTGGCCAGGAATTTTTCCAATTCGCGCGCCGAGCGGGTGCGCGGGTCCACCCGCATGCCCACCACCGCCATGAAGGCCTTGTTCTTGCGGATCGCCTTTTCTTCCAGCAATTGCTCGAAGAAGGCCTCGCTCGCCCACATATCGAACGGAGAAGGTTGAATCGGCACCAGGATGCGGCTGACGCGGGACACCAGGGCCGCCAGCTTCTTGCCGTGCAGGCCGGCGGCGCTGTCCAGCACCACCACCTCGGTGCCCTTGGGCGGCCGCGCCGCCTCGCCGGCCTTGACTTCCCAGCCGGCGATGGAAGGCAGCGCCGCATCGCGTTGCGCCAGCCAGCCCAGCGACGACTGCTGCCGGTCCACATCGCCCAGCATCACCCGTTTGCCGCGCGCGGCGTAATAGCCGGCCAGATTGGTCGCCAGCGTCGATTTGCCGCTGCCGCCCTTGGGATTGGCCACCAATACCGATTGCACATCCGCCTCCTCTGCCGTTTGCGATGGCCCACTATACCAGAGGGGAAGTGCTTGCCGCAGCCGGGCCATCTGGCGTAAGGTCGAAGCCCGGAAAAGGAGTCCTCATGCCGCAAAACTATGACGCCATCTTGTTCGACATGGATGGCCTGATGATAGACACCGAGAGAATTTCGATGGAGTCCTGGCGCCGCGCCGCCGACGAACTGGACATGACGCTCAGCGATCAATTGCTGCTGGACATGGTGGGCCTGTCCATGCGCCGCTGCACCGAATTCCTCAGTGAAAGGCTGGGCAGCCAGGACCACGCCGTCGCGCTGCAAAACGTGGGCCGCCGGCATTACTGGCAGATGCTGGAGCATGAGGAGATCCCGCTCAAGCGCGGCATCGAGGCGCTGCTGGACTGGGTGCGCGAACAGAAGCTGCCGCGCGCGGTGGCCACCTCCACCCAGCGCCAGCTGGCGGACATCAAGCTGGGCCGCACCGGGCTCGCGTCTTATTTCGATACCGTGGTGGCCGGCGACGAAGTCGCCCATACCAAGCCGGCTCCGGACGTCTACCTCGCCGCCGCGCGCAAGCTGGGCGTCGATCCGCTGCGCTGCGTGGTGCTGGAGGATTCGATCTACGGCCTGCACGCCGGCGTCGCCGCCGGCATGCGGGTGATCCTGGTGCCGGACCTGGTGACGCCGCCGGCGGACCAGACCCATCACGCGCTGGCGGTATGCCAGGACCTGCACCAGGCGCTGGAAGTGCTGCAACAGCTGGCCTGAGCGACGACCTGCTGCGCGTGATGAGGCGCGACACGGCGAGTTCAGCCGCGCCGCCTTGTCACGCCTTAATCCGCGCGATCGTTAATCGGCTCTCAACCGTGGCCGCGGATGCGCGCGACCAGTTCATCGCGCACATCTTCGGCCTGGTCGTTGCCCACCTGGCAGGTGCCGGCCGCCTCGTGGCCGCCGCCGCCGTACTGCAGCATCAGCGCGCCGACATTGGTGCGCGAGCTGCGGTTGATGATGGACTTGCCCACCGCGAACACCGTGTTCTGCCGATTGACGCCCCATAGCTGGTGGATGGAGATATTGCAGTCCGGGAACAGCGCGTAAATCATGAAGCGGTTGGTGGGATGGATCACGTCCTCATGCAGCAGGTTCAACACCACCAGATTGCCGTAGACGCGGGAACAGCGCCGGATCTGCTCCTTGGCCAGCGCCTCGTGCTGGCGGTACAAGTCCACCCGCTCCTGCACATCGGGCAAGGCCAGGATCTCGTCTATGCCGTGGTCGCGGCAGTAACGGATCAAGTCCAACATCAGTTGGTAATTGCTGACGCGGAACTCCTTGAAGCGCCCCAGGCCGGTGCGCGCGTCCATCAGATAATTGAGCAATACCCAGCCGGACGGGTGCAGCACTTCCTGCAGCGAATACTGGGCGGAATCCGCCTTGTCCACCGCCTCCATCATCTCGTCGCTGATATTGGGAAACGCCTGCTTGCCGCCGAAGTGGTTGAACACCACCCGCGCCGCCGACGGCGCCTTGGGATCGATCACATAATTGTCCGCGCTGGAATTGCGCAGGGTTTCGGAAAGATGGTGGTCGATGACCAGATGCGCCGCCGCCACGTAAGGCAGGTTGGTGGTGATGTCGTTCTCGGTGATTTCCACCTTGCCGTCCTGCATGTCCTTGGGGTGAGCGAACTTGATCTCCTTGATCATATTCAGTTCGTTGAGCAGCACCGCGCACACCAGTCCGTCGAAATCGCTGCGCGTCACCAGGCGATATTGCTGTTGCGACATGAGTTCCCTCTCTCCCTTTAGAAGGGCCGGCGCGGCCCCGCCCGCGCCGTACGGCGCCTCAGTCGACCGGCGACACCTCCAGCGCGCCGGCCATCCCGTCCGTCAACGCCGCCAGCAAGGCCTCGGCCTCGGCGAGCGGCAGGCTCAGCGTCAAGCTCACCCGTTCGCCGTAAACGGGCGTCGATACCGGCACGCCCAGTTCCTGGCACAAGTGGCGCAGCCGCGCCTCGCCGGCGAAATCCACCGTCGCCGCGTAATCACCGCGCGCCACCACCGCCATCAGGCTGGCCATGTCCATCGCGGCATTGACAGCTTGAGTGTAGGCTCTGACCAAGCCGCCCGCACCCAATTTAATTCCGCCGAAATACCGGACCACCACCGCCAGCACATCGCAAACGTCCTTATGCCGCAACACGTTGTACATCGGCCGCGCCGCGGTGCCGGAAGGCTCGCCGTCGTCGTCCAGCATGGAATCCGCGCCGCACAGCAGCACCGCGCAGTAATGGCGCGCGTCCGGCCATTGCGCGCGGATCTCCGCCAGCCGCGCCAGCGCCTCTTCCCGGCTGCTCACCGGCTGCACGATGCCGATGAAACGGCTCTTCTTGATCTCGATCTCGGCCTGCGCCCTTGCTTGCAACTGGAACATTCCGCCCCTCGGCTTGTCTGAGGTGGAGGATTGTACCCCATCGCCGGCAAAGCGCCGGGCAGGCACTACAATGGAAATGGGAACGCGCCTTATTCACCTTGATGAGGAGTCCAAGCCATGATCGCTCTGCTCGTCGTATTGGTTTCGCTGCTTGCCGTGGTCTGGGTAATGCTGGACAAATTCTGGCTGGATGATGAGGAAGAGGCTCGCCTGTCTCATTATCTGCCGGACAAGGATCATGTTTAAACGCCCGCCCGCTTGAGAGGACGCGCCCGCGCGCTTGTCATTCCGCGGCGATGGCATGAAAATGTGCGCATCAATTTGACAAGGTCATCGACTTGCCGCTAACCGCCATCTGGATCGCCAGCGCGCTGATCGCGCTGATCGCCGAGTTCTTCTCCGGCACCTTCTACCTGCTGGTCGTCGCCGTCGCCATGCTCTGCGGCGGCGCCGCCGCCTGGCTCGGCGCCGCCGAAGCCAGCCAATACGTGATCGCCAGCCTTGCCGGCGTGGCCGGCGTCGTGCTGGTGTACGGCTACAAGCGCCGCCATCCGCCCGCCCCCAGCCAACCGCGCGCCGACGACCCGGACCTGGGCCAGCCGGTGCAAATCCTCCATGCCGCCGCTTCCGGCCATGCCCGCGTGCAATACCGCGGCGCGGCCTGGGACGCGGCGACGGTGGACGGCGTAAGCCTGGAAGCCGGCGCCACCGCCTACATCGTCGGCCGCGACGGCAATCTGCTCAAAATCAGTTCAACCCAACCGGAATAACAAGACCCATGGAACTCCTGCCCCTGATCCTGCTCGCCGCCGTCATCGTCTTCGTGTTCAAATCGCTGGCGGTGGTGCCGCAGCAGAACGCCTACATCGTCGAGCGCCTCGGCCGCTATCACGGCACCCTGGCGCCCGGCCTCAACATCATCATTCCCTTCATCGACCGCATCGCCTACAAGCACAGCCTGAAGGAAGTGCCGCTGGACGTGCCCAGCCAGGTCTGCATCACCCGCGACAATACCCAGTTGAAAGTGGACGGCATCCTCTACTTCCAGGTCACCGACGCCCAGCGCGCCTCCTACGGCACCAGCAACTTCATCATCGCCATCACCCAGCTGTCGCAGACCACGCTGCGCTCGGTGATCGGCAAGATGGAGCTGGACAAGACCTTTGAAGAGCGCGACGAGATCAACCAGACCGTGGTGGCGGCGCTGGACGAGGCCGCGATCAACTGGGGCGTCAAAGTGCTGCGCTACGAGATCAAGGACCTGGTGCCGCCGCAGGACATCCTGCACGCGATGCAGGCGCAGATCACCGCGGAGCGGGAAAAGCGCGCGCGCATCGCTCAATCCGAAGGCTTGAAGATGGAGCAGATCAACCTGGCCAACGGCGCGCGCGAAGCGGCGATCCAGAAATCCCAGGGCGAGATGCAGGCCACCATCAACAATTCCGAAGGCGACAAGCAGGCCGCCATCAACAAGGCACTGGGCGAGGCCGAGGCGCTGCGCCTGGTGGCCGACGCCACCGCCGACGCGATCAAGCGCGTGGCCAGCTCCATCCACACCGAGGGCGGCCTGGAGGCGGTCAACCTGAAAGTGGCCGAGCAATACGTGGCCGCCTTCGGCAAATTGGCCAAGGAAAACAACACCATCATACTGCCGGCCAATGTCGCCGATGTCGGCTCGCTGGTGGCCAGCGCGATGAGCGTGGTCAAGCAGACCCAGCGCTAATCCCTTCTTAATCCTTGCCCGGCTTGAATATCGGCCGGGCCGCCCTCATAATCGTTCGCATGAAATTCTTCACCGACCTGTTCCCCGTCATCCTGTTCTTCGCCACCTACTGGCTGAGCCGCGACATGTTCATCGCCACCGGCGTCGCCATCGCCGCCACCACCTTGCTGGTGGGCTGGACCTGGCTGCGCCACCGCAAGGTGGACACCATGCAATGGGTCAGCCTGGGCCTGATCGTGGTGCTGGGCGGCGCCACCCTGCTGCTGCACGACAAGCACTTCATCATGTGGAAGCCCACGGTGCTGTACTGGGTGATGGGCGCCGGCCTGCTGATCAGCGACTTCCTCGGCAAGAACGGCCTGAAACTGATGATGGGTCAGCAGCTGCAGCTGCCGGCGCCGGTATGGCGCAAGCTGACCTGGGCCTGGACCGGCTTCTTCGCCTTCATGGGCGCGCTCAATCTGTTCGTCGCCTACCGTTTCAGCGAAGACGTCTGGGTCAATTTCAAACTGTTTGGCGGCCTGGGCCTGATGCTGGCCTTCGTCATCGCACAAAGCCTGTTCCTCGCCAAATACATTGAGGAAAAGAAATAATGCTTTACGCCATCATCGGCCAGGACACCGCCGACTCGCTGCCGCGCCGGCTGGCAGCGCGGCCCGCGCATCTGGCGCGGCTGCAGTCGCTGCAGGATGCAGGCCGCCTGGTGCTGGCCGGCCCCTGTCCGGCCATAGACAGCGCCAATCCCGGCCCCGCCGGCTTCAGCGGCAGCCTGATCGTCGCCGAGTTCGAATCGCTGGACGCCGCCCAGGCCTGGGCCGACGCCGACCCCTATATCGCGGCCGGCGTCTACGCCAGCGTCAGCGTCAAACCCTTTCTCAAGGCGTTTCCGCAATGAGCAGCACGCTTGAACTCTTGAACGCCGCCTTGCAGGCGCTGGAGCCGGAACACCTGGACATCCAGGACGACAGCGCGCTGCACGCCGGCCACGCCGGCGCGCGCGACGGCGGCGGACATTACACGCTAACCATTGTCAGCGCCCGCTTTCAAGGATTGGGCCGCGTGCATCGCCACCGGCTGATCTATGAGGCCCTGGGCAGCTTGATGCAAACCAAGGTGCACGCGCTGGCCATCAAAGCGTTCACGCCTGAAGAAATCTGACTTGATTCCAAAGAAGGACAACCCCATGAAGCTTTCCCGCATCGCCGCCGTCGTGCTGGCCACCAGCATCGCCCTGCCCGCCGCCGCGGAATCCATCGCCGTGGTCAACGGCGCCGCCATCGACAAGAAAGAACTGGACACCGCCGTCGCCAACGTGGTGCAAAGCAGCGGCGGCAAGGCCCAGGACAATCCGGAACTGCGCGAGCAGCTGAAGAACTCGCTGATCACCCGCGAAGTGATTCTGCAGGAAGCGCGCAAGCGCCAGCTGGACAAGCAGCCGCTGTTCGCCCAGCGCCTGGACGACATCCGCAATGAAATGCTGCGCGAAGCGCTGTTCGCCGACATCGCCAAACAGGCGCCGGTGACCGACGCCCAGATCAAGGACGTCTACGACAAGCTGGCCGCCCAGCAATCCGGCAGCAAGGAAATCCACGCGCGCCAGATCACGCTGAAGAGCGAGGCCGACGCGCAAAAAGTGATTGCCGACCTGAAAAAAGGCGCCAAGTTCGACGACCTGGTGCGCACCCGTTCCATCGACCCCAACGCCAAGCAGAGCAACGGCGAAATGGGCTGGGGCAACCTCAACCGCATGGATCCGCCGCTGGCCGCCGCGCTGAAGGACATCCGCAAGGGTCAGACCAGCGGCAAGCCCTACCAGTCCCCGCTGGGCTGGCATGTGTTCAAGGTGGAAGACATTCGTGACGCCAAGCTTCCGTCGCTGGATGAGGCCAAGCCGCAAATCGGCCGCCAACTGCAAGAAGAAGCCATAGCCAAGGCAGTGGAAGACCTGCGCGCCAAGGCCAAGATCCAATAAACCAAACCTTCAGGACACCTAAGAATATGCGTAAACTCCTGCTGACCAGCGCCCTCGTCGCCGCCTTCGCCGGCAGCGCCATCGTGGTTGCCGGCCCGGTCGTCAACGGCCAGGCCATCTCCGACGCTCGCATCGACGCCGTGGTCAAGATGATGGAAGCCCAAGGCCAGCCGGCCAACCCGCAAGCGCGCGACATGGTCAAGGATCAACTGGTCACCGCCGAAGTGCTGCGCCAGGAAGCCGTGAAGAAGGGTCTGGACAAGTCGCCGGAATTCGCCGCCGAACTGGCCAATATGCAAGCAATGGCGCTGGCCAACCGCCTGATCAAGGACTATGAAAAGTCCAATCCGGTCAGCGACGCCGACCTGAAAGCCGAATACGACAAGCTAGTGGCCAGCGTGCCGGAAACCAAGCAATACCACGCTCGCCATATCCTGGTGAAAACCGAAGCCGAAGCCAAGGCGGTGATCGACGCGCTGAAGAAAGGCAAGTCCTTCGACAAGCTGGCCAAGGAAAAATCGCAGGATCCGGGCAGCAAAGACAAGGGCGGCGATCTGGACTGGCAGGAAGCCGGCACCTTCGTAGCGCCGTTCTCCGAAGCCATGACCAAGCTGTCCAAGGGCGAAGTGACCGCCAAACCGGTGAAAACCGAGTTCGGCTGGCACGTGATCAAGCTGGACGACGCCCGCGTGCAACGCAATGTACCGGCGCTGGACGACATCCGCCCGCAACTGACCCAGCGCATCATGGGCGGCCGCGTGGAAAAGCTGATCGCCGAGCTCAAAGCCAAGGCGCAAATCCAGAAGTAAGCCGCGCGCCGTGGCAAAGCAGACCAAGCGGACCCCGGTCCGCTTTTTTCATACCTCTCGCATAAGCGACGCCGCCAGGCCGCGCCCCTGCCCGCCTTGCCGTCGCACCGCCTCATGCCCATGGTTTTTCCGCAAGGTCGCAAAAACGTCTCCAAAAGTTTTATCCGCTGTCCTATAAGTAATTATTCACTTTTTGATCACTTCATAAATATATTAAATTGGAAGTACCACAATAAAGTCACCACGGGACAAACTGATGAAAAACCTGCGCATTGGACAAAGACTCGCCCTCGCCTTCGGCGCGCTGATCGCCCTGGTGCTGATCATGAGTGTGGTCATGCTCAACGGACTCTCCTCCATCAGCGACGGCATGGAGGACATTACCGACAACCGGCTGGAATCCTTGCTGATAGTCGCTCAGCTGGACCACCACCTGCAGCAGCAACGCATCGGCGCGCGCGATCTAATCATTGAAACCGATCCGGCCAAGATGGCCGAGATCAAGGCGCAGACCGACCAAACCATCAAGGCCTTCAACAACGCGGAAAAGGCGCTGGAAGACCACTTCGCCAAGTTTCCGCCAATACCGGCCACCGCCGCCCTGCTCAAAGACGTGGGCCAGGCCCAGGAAGCACTGGACGCGCCCACTAAAAAGTTGATGGCGCTGGCGATGGCCAACCAGAACAAGGAGGCAGAAGCCTTCATGGTTGGGGAGCACCGCCCGCTGATCCACCAGTTGGAACAAAAGGTGGAAGCCCTCAGCAAGGCGCTAGCCGACCGCGCCCAAGACAGCCGCAAGGACGCGGAAACCAGCGCCACCGCGGTGCGCGCCACCGCGCTAACCATCACCGCCATCTGCCTGGCCGCGGCCGCGCTGATAGGCTGGCTGCTGACCCGCTCCATCACCCGCCCGCTGAACAGCGCGGTGGAGGCCGCTCGCGAAGTGGCCGCCGGCAATCTGCGCATTGAGTTGACGCCGGACGGCAAGGACGAACCGGCCCAGGTGATCGCCGCGCTGGCCGATATGCGCGAGCAGCTGGTGAAAGCCATCGGCAATGTGCAGCAAGGCGCGGAAGAAGCCAATAGCGTGGCCGGCCATCTGTCCGAATCCGCCGAGCAGGTGCTGACCGCCTCGCACCAGCAAAGCCAGGCTGCCGCCAGCTCCGCCGCCGCGGTGGAACAGCTCACCGTCAGCATCAGCCACGTGGCCGAGGCCGCCCAGGAAGTACGCGAGCACGCGCAGACCAGCCTGGTCACCGCCAAGAACGGCACCGCCCAGCTCAGCCTGCTGATCAAGGAAGTCGACAATGTCGAGAAAGCGGTCAACGGCATCGCCGACGCGGTGAAGAACTTCGTCGCCAACACCCGCAAGATCACCAGCATGACCAGCCAGGTGCGCGACATCGCCGACCAGACCAATCTGCTGGCGCTGAACGCCGCCATCGAGGCCGCGCGCGCCGGCGAACTGGGCCGCGGCTTCGCGGTGGTGGCCGACGAAGTGCGCGTGCTGGCGGAACGCTCGGCCGAGTCCGCCAAGGAAATCGACCAGGTCACCCATGTGCTGGGCACCCAGTCGGTGGAGCTGGAAGACGCCATCACCACCAGCCTTGCTTCTCTCAGCAGCAGCCAGTCCTTTGTCTCCACCGTGGAAAACGCCTTGCAGGAAGGCGAACAAGCGGTGGCCAAGTCCACCGACAGCACCGGCACCATCGTCAGCGCGGTGCAGGAACAGAAGCTGGCCAGCACCGAGATCGCGCAGAACATGGAAAAAGTGGCGCAGATGGCCGAGGAAAATACCGCCATCGTCAGCAATGTGGCGGACAGCTCGCGCTCGATGTCGGACATCGCCCAGAACCTGCATCAGGCGGTGCGTTTCTTCCGCATCTGAGCCGCCAGCCGCTAGTCAAACATCAAAGCCGCCCTCCCGGGCGGCTTTTCATTTGCGCGCGCTCAGATCTTTTCGTCGAAGCTGAACACCGGCGTCCCCTTCTTCAACACCTCGCCGCGGAAAAAGGCCGGGTGCTGGCGGTACATGTACAGCATCAGCAACAAGCCGACCACGGCCACCGTCACCCCCAGGATGAACACCAGACCCAGGCCGCCGATATGCGAACCGCTGCCGAAGGCCGGGTCCATGCTGTCCAGCGTGGTGCGGATCAGCGCGACGAACAACAGGATGCCGCCCAAGCCCGGGCACAGGCCGCGCAGCAGGAAATGGCGCGCTGAGGTCAGCGCCTGTTTGCGGAAATACCAGACGCAGGCAAAGGCCGTCAGGCCGTAATAAAAGCACACCATCATGCCCAGAGCGGTAATGGTATCGGACAGTACGTTCTCGCTGACCACCCGCATCACCGCGTAAAACACAGAGGCCACCAGCGCGGACACCACGGTGGCGTAAGCCGGCGCCTTGAAGCGGGACTCCACCACCGCGTACTTGGCCGGCAGCGCTTGATAATGGCCCATAGCCAGCATGGTGCGCGCGGGCGACATAAAGGTGGATTGCAAGGACGCGGCGGAGCTGGACATCACCGCCAGCGACAGCAAGATGGCCGCCGGCCCCATCACCGGCCCGGCCAGCGCGGTGAACACATTGGCCGCGATGGCCGGATTGGCGAGGCCCGTGGCGTCGGTGCCCACGCCGGCGAAGGACACCACCGCCGCGCTGATCAGCACATAAGAGCCCACCAGCAGCACCATCACCAGCGTGGCGGCCTTGCCGGACAGATTGGCGCGTTTGTCGCCCGTGGTTTCCTCGCTGATGGTCACCACCGTATCCCAGCCCCAATAGGCGAAGATGGACACCGCCACCCCGGCGGCGAATTGGGAAAAGCTCTCCACCGCGAAGGGATTGAACCAGCTCCACTCCACCGGTATGGAATACGGATGGCCGCCGTCGGCGGCGGCGCTGAACGCCGCCCAAGCGAACCAGGCCAGCACCAACACCTGAAACGACACCAACACATATTGCACCCGCTTGGTGGATTGCAGGCCACGGCAGGAAATCCAGGTGGCCACCGCCATGAAGCCGAGGCAGGAGACGATGTTCACCGCCGTGTTGTCAGGCAGGGCCGCGATGTCCGGCCGCCCCAGCGCCTGGCCCAAGGCCAGATACATGAAATCCATCGCCACCGCGGCGGTATTGGACAGCACCAGCACCGTGGACACCACCAGCCCCCAGCCGGCGATCCAGCCTATCCACGGCCCAAACGCGCGCGTGGCCCAGGTGAAGGAGGTTCCGGCGTCCGGCATCTCGCGGTTCAGCTCGCGGTAGCCTATCGCCACCAGCAACATCGGAATGAAGCTGACGAAAAACACCGCCGGCATCTGCTTGCCCACCTGGGTGGCCGCCGGCCCCAGCGAGGCGGTCAGCGTGTACGCCGGCGCGCACACCGAAATGCCGATCACCACCAGGCCGAGAATGCCGATGGAGCCGGCGGGCAAACCCTTGGCGCTGAGTCCTCCCCCGTCCGGGGCCGGCAGCGCGTTGTCAACATTACGCATGGTGCATCTCCTTTGTCCGGGACCGCGTCGCAACGTCGGCCCTCGCCTTGTTATGTGTCCGCGCCGGCATGCGAATGCCGCCGCGAATGCGCGCGTCCCGCCGTGTCCGCCGGCCGGTCCCGCTTATGGCAGGACCGCGCGCGTCAGGCGTGGTTGCATGGAGTATGCAGATAATTAACACAAAAACATCAAATGGCAAAAATAATAGACGGCACCACTACAGGACGATATGCTGGTTCGGCAAGCTGCGTCCCGCGCCTTGCGTAGAGCCGGGCCCACCCGGCCGCCGCGCCGCCGCACAGAACCTGTTCACGATCTGCGGCGATACCGATTTGAAAACAGGCTCCTAAGAGAGCCATGCAAAGAGAGAGAGAAGGAAGAGAACATGAACACCTGGAAGCACGCTCTGCTCGCGCTCGGCCTGACCGGCGCCGGCCTCGCTCAGGCCAATACCGTCAATGTCTACAACTGGTCCGACTACATCGCCCCCACCACCGTGCCGGCCTTCAGCAAGCAAACCGGCATCAAGGTCAATTACAGCGTCTACGACAGCATGGAAACCCTGAACGCCAAGCTGATGACCGGCCGCTCCGGCTTCGACCTGGTGGTGCCGTCCAATAATGTGCTGGGCCTGGGCATCAAGGCCGGGCTGTTTCAGCCGCTGGACAAAAGCAAGATCCCCAATTACAAGAACATCGACCCGGCGCTGCTGAAAATGATGGAAGTGTCCGACCCCGGCAATAAATACGCGGTGCCGTATTTCTGGGGCGTGATCACCCTGGGCATCAATGAGGAAAAGGTCAAGAAAGCGCTGGGCGGCAAGCTGCCGGCCAATGAATGGGACCTGCTGTTCAAGCCGGAATACGTGTCCAAGCTCAAGTCCTGCGGCGTCAGCGTCCTGGATTCCCCATCCGAATTCTTCCCGATGGCGCTGCACTACTTCGGCAAGGACCCGGGCAGCACCAAGGAAGCCGACTACCGCGCCATCATGCCGCAGCTCAACGCCATCCGCGCCAGCGTCACCCGCTTCTCCTCCTCCGGCTACATCAACGACATGGCCAGCGGCGAAGTCTGCCTGGCCATGGGCTATGGCGGCGACCTCAATATCGCCAAGCGCCGCGCCGCCGACTCCAAGAACGGCGTCAAGGTGGTTCCGCTGATGCCCAAACAGGGCGTGGCCATCTGGGTGGACAGCATGACCATCCCCAAGGACGCCAAGAACACCGCCAACGCGCTGGCCTTCATCAACTACAGCCTGGATCCCAAGATCGCCGCGGACAACGCCAATACCGTGACCTTCGCGCCGGGCAGCCTGCCGGCGCGGCAATTCGTCGGCAAGCAGTATCTGAATGAACGCTCCATCTTCCCCAATGCCGAAGACCTGAAAAACAGCTTCATCCAGAGAAGCGTCGGCCAGGATACGCTGCGCATCTACGGCCGGCTGTGGCAGAACTTCAAGCTGGGCCGCAGCTAAGAAGGTGTTTACGATCTCGCGAGCTAAGGCGAAAACGAGAGAAAAAGCGGAATGTACAAATGGTACATCAGCATTTTGAGCTCGGTCTCAACGCCGTAGCGCCGACGCGCAGCGGATCGTAAACAAGCTTCTAAGCCCGCCGCGCCAATGACCAACAGCCGCGATAAGCGGCTGTTGGTCATTGGGAACGATTCAAACGCGGCGCTTCAGCTCAACAACTGGCGCAACACATAGGGCAGGATGCCGCCGTGTTGGTAGTAATCCACCTCCACCGGCGTGTCGATGCGCAGCAACAAGGGCAGCTCGCGCTCGCCGCCGGCGGCGTCGCGGATCAGCAGGCGCACCCGCTGCTGCGGCGCGATGCCGTCCTCCAGCCCGCGCAGCTCGAAGGTCTCGTCGCCCTTGAGGCCGGCGGCGCTGTCGCCGTCCAGGAACTGCAGCGGCAACACCCCCATGCCCACCAGATTGGAACGGTGGATGCGCTCGAAGCTCTTGGCCACCACCGCCCTCACCCCCAGCAGCCGCGTGCCCTTGGCCGCCCAGTCGCGGCTGGAGCCGGTGCCGTACTCCTCGCCGGCGAAGATCAGCGTCGGCGTGCCAGCGCGCACATAGGCCATCGCCGCATCGTAAATCGACATCTGCTCGCCGTCCGGCTGCAGCAGGGTCAGGCCGCCCTCCACCGGCTTGCCGTCTGCGTCCGGCGCCAACATCAGGTTGCGGATGCGCACATTGGCGAAAGTGCCGCGCATCATCACCTCGTGATGGCCGCGACGCGAGCCGTAGCTATTGAAATCGCCGGGCGTGATGCCCTGCGCCTGCAGATACAGGCCGGCCGGCGAACTCGGCTTGATCGAGCCGGCCGGGCTGATGTGGTCGGTGGTCACCGAGTCGCCGAAGATCGCCAAGGCGCGCGCGCCGCGGATCGGCGGCTGCGGCGTCGGCTGCATCGCGAAATCCTGGAAGAACGGCGGCTCAGCGATATAGCTGGACGGCTCCCAGCCGTAAACCTCGCCCACGCTGGCGGCGATATCGTTCCACAGCGGGTTGCCGCTGGCGAAATCCTGATACAAGCGACGGTAAGTGGCCGCGTCCGTCGCTTGCAGCAAGGCGGCGCCCACCTCCTGCTGGCTGGGCCAGACATCGCGCAGATACACCGGCTTGCCGTCCACGCCGACGCCCAGCGGCTCATGTTCCAGATCGATATCCACCCGGCCGGCGATGGCGAAGGCCACCACCAGCGGCGGGCTCATCAGGAAGTTGGCCTTGATCGCCGGATGAATGCGCGCCTCGAAGTTGCGGTTGCCGGACAACACCGACGCGCAGATCAGATCCTGGCCGCTGACCTCGCTTTCCAGCTGCGGCTCCAGCGGGCCGGCATTGCCGATGCAAGTGGTGCAGCCATAGGCGGCGACGCGGAAACCCAGCTGCTCCAGCGGTCCCAGCAAATGCGCCTTGCCCAGGTAATCGGTCACCACCCGCGAACCCGGCGCCAGCGAAGTCTTGATATGGCCGGCCACGCTCAGGCCGCGCGCCACCGCCTTCTGCGCCAGCAGGCCGGCGGCCAGCATCACGCCGGGGTTGGAGGTATTGGTGCAGGAGGTGATCGCCGCGATCAGCACCGAGCCGTGACGCAGCTTGCCGCTGAAACCGCCGGCGCCCTCCTTGCCGTAGCCGCCGGCCTTGGCCGGCTGATGCAAGAGCTCGTTGAAGCGGTTTTTCAAATCCGGCAGCGCGATGCGGTCCTGCGGCCGGCGCGGGCCGGCCACGCTGGGCGCGACCGTGGCCAGGTCCAGCTCCAGCACGCTGCTGTAATCGATCTCGCCCGCCTGCGGCATGCCGAACATCTGCTGCGCCTGGAAATAGCGGCGGAACGCATCCACCTCCGCCTCGCTGCGGCCGGTGGCGGTCAGATAGGCGGCGGTCTGCTCGTCCGGCGGGAAGAAGCCCATGGTGGCGCCGTATTCCGGCGCCATGTTCGCCAGCGTCGCGCGGTCCTGCAAGGTCAGCGAGGCCGCGCCTTCGCCGTGGAACTCCACGAACTTGCCCACCACCTGCGCCTTGCGCAGCATTTCGGTCACGGTCAGCACCAGATCGGTGGCGGTCACGCCCTCGCCCAGCCTGCCCTTCAAATGCACGCCCACCACGTCCGGCGTCAGGAAATACACCGGCTGGCCCAGCATGCCGGCTTCCGCCTCGATGCCGCCCACGCCCCAGCCCACCACGCCCAGAGCGTTGATCATGGTGGTGTGCGAATCCGTGCCCACCAGGCTGTCCGGGTAATACACCCCATCCTTGCTCAGCACCCCGCGCGCCAGATACTCCAGGTTCACCTGGTGCACGATGCCTATGCCCGGCGGCACCACCTTGAAGGTGTCGAAGGCCTGCATCCCCCATTTGATGAAACGGTAGCGCTCCGCGTTGCGGCGGAATTCCAGTTTCATGTTAAGGTCCAAGGCATTGTTTTCGCGGAAGTGGTCGATCTGCACCGAGTGATCCACCACCAGGTCCACCGGCACCAGCGGTTCGATGCGCTTGGGCGGCTTGCCGGCGCGCTCGGCCACCGAACGCATCGCCGCCAGATCGCACAGCAGCGGCACCCCGGTGAAATCCTGCAGCACGATGCGCGCCACCACGAAGGGGATTTCCTCGCTGCGCGCCGCGCGCGGCTGCCAGCCGGCCAGCTGGCGCACATGCGCGTCGGTCACGCGCTGGCCGTCCAGATGGCGCAGCAAGGACTCCAGCACGATGCGCAGCGACACCGGCAGCCGGCCGACATCGCCAACCCCCAGCTCCGCCAGCGCCGGCAGCGAATGGAATTGACAGGACTGGCCCGACGCCAGGGTAAAGGAACGCAAAGTGGATTCGGAACGAAGCGACATGAAGGACTCCTGTTGAAAGCCAAGATGCAAGCAAGGACGAAAACATAAGGGAACGCCGCTAAAGTGCTCAGCCCTGAGGCGCTCCGCCAAGAGGTCAGACCGGAAAACAGGTCAATGGTTCAGCCCTGAACTTGCATTTAGCATACAATCGAAACCTCATTCCCGTGCGAAAGGCATGCCATGACACACAGAATAGAACACGATTCCTTCGGCGACATCGAAGTCCCCGCCAACGCGCTATGGGGCGCGCAGACCCAGCGCTCACTCGGCCACTTCGCCATCTCCAGCGAAACCCTGCCGCTGGAACTGATCCTGACGCTGGCCCAGGTCAAGCGCGCCGCCGCGCTGGCCAACCGCGAACTGGGCACGCTGCCGGCGGAGAAAGCCGACGCCATCGTCCTCGCCGCCGACGAAGTGCTGGCCGGCAAGCATCCGGACGCCTTCCCGCTATCGGTATGGCAAACCGGCTCCGGCACCCAGAGCAATATGAATATGAACGAAGTGCTGGCCAATCGCGCGTCCGAATTGCTGGGCGGCGAGCGCGGTCCGAGCCGGCGCGTCCACCCCAATGACGATGTGAACTGCGGCCAATCCTCCAACGACATCTTCCCCACCGCCATGCATGTCGCCGCCGCGCGCGCGGTGCACGACAAGCTGCTGCCGGCGCTGGGCCGGCTGCGCGCCGCGCTGCTGGACAAAGTGGCCGCCTTCGCCGACATCGTCAAGATCGGCCGCACCCATTTGCAGGACGCGACGCCGCTGACCCTGGGCCAGGAGCTGTCCGGCTGGGTGGACCAGTTGGAACAAGCCGAACACGCCATCCGCGCCGCGCTGCCAGGCCTCTATCAATTGGCGGTCGGCGGCACCGCCGTCGGCACCGGCCTCAACACCCATCCGGAGTTCGGCGCCCGCGTGGCCGCGGAACTCAATCACGCCTGCGGCCTGCCCTTCGCCAGCGCCGGCAACAAGTTCGCCGCGCTGGCCGGCCACGATGCGCTGGTGCACGCCCATGGCGCGCTCAAGCAACTGGCCACGGTGCTGATCAAGATCGCCAACGACATCCGCTGGCTGGCCTCCGGCCCGCGCAGCGGCCTGGGCGAACTGCTGATCCCGGAAAACGAGCCGGGCAGCTCCATCATGCCGGGCAAGGTCAACCCCACCCAGTGCGAGGCGATGACCATGCTGTGCTGCCAAGTGCTGGGCAACGACGTGGCGCTGTCCATCGGCGCCGCCTCCGGCAATTTCGAGCTGAACGTGTTCAAGCCGCTGATCGCGCACAATTTCCAGCAAAGCGCGCGCCTGCTCGCCGACGGCATGGACAGCCTCAACCATCATTGCGTGCATGGCATGCAGGCCAACCGCGCGCGCATCGAGCAACTGCTGGAGCAATCGCTGATGCTGGTCACCGCGCTCAACCCTCACATCGGCTACGACAAGGCCGCCGCCATCGCCAAGCTGGCCCACGCCAACGGCGGCACCCTCAAGCAGGCGGCGCTGGAGCTGGGCTATGTGACGGCGGAGCAGTTTGATCAGTGGGTGGATCCGAAGGCGATGATCTAAGAACCTCTGCTGTGCTTCGGCGATACGGCGTTGAAAACGACTTCGAAATGCTCATGTACCGTGTGTACATTCCGCTTTCTCAGCCGTTTTCGCCTTGTCTCGCTCTTGCTCGCGAGATCGTAAGCACGTACTAAAAGCCGGTTCACGCTCTTCCTCGCGGATGCTCGCGGCGAAGAGCATGAACAGGCGGCAGTCGCTCAGTCGAACAAACCCAGGGTTCGCGGCAGCAGCTGCGGCGCCGGCTTGGACGCGCCCTGGCGCGGCGCCAGCGGCGCGTCCTCCACCCGCATCTCCTCCGCCGGATACAGCCGCAGCAAGCGCTGCGCCTCCTCCGGCCGCCGCGCCGTCAACCAGGCCTGGTAGTCCTGCGGCCGCACGATCACCAGCGAACGCTTCTCGTCCTCCGGCTTATGGGTGCGGCGCATCAGCGCATGCGCCTCGGCGTTGACCGTCAATTGGGTGAAAGCGTGGCTGATCGAGCCGTCCGGCTCCGACCACGCGCGCCACAAGCCGGCCACCGCGAACGGCGCGTCGTCGGCCAGGCCGATGCGCCAGCGCAGCGCGCGGCCGCTTTCATACGAGGGTTCGAAGAAGGCTCGCATCGGCACCAGGCAGCGCTGGCCGGCGCGCCATGGGTAGCGGAAGTTTTTCAGCTCGGCCACGGTTTCCGAACGCGCATTGGTGGTGGACAGCCGCAGGCCTTCCGGCTGATGGCGCTTGGGCACCAGGCCGTAATTGCCCAGCCGCAGTTCCAAACCCTGGCGGCCGGCGACGATGAAGGGCGCGGCGTAGTCCTGCCACGCCTCTTCTTGCCAGACCAGCCCGCCGGCCTCGACGCCGAACAGCGGCAGTTGATCCGGATGGGGACACAGATAATTGACGCACATCGGTCCAGTCTACCGGATCTTGCGCCGGCCGGCCCGCCGCGGCGGTTTGACAAGCCCGCCCCAAGCGGCCACCATAAGGCCGCTATGCGCCGCTTCGCCCCTTACGCCAGCCAAGATTGGATTGACGCCTTTTTCTGAGGCGGGTTGGCGCGCGGCCAGACGAAGCCCGGCAACCCGCCCCAACCGGCGGGTTTTTTCATAGCTGCCCCTATCCCAAGGAGACTGTCATGCCAAGCAATGAACAATTCAAAGATACGGCCACTAAGGCGACACTGCACTTGGTTTGCGGCAAGATCGCGGCGGGCAAGTCCACGCTGACCCGCCGCCTGGCCGACCAGCCGCGCACCGTGCTGATCAGCGAAGACGATTGGCTGGCCAAGCTCTACCCCGGCGAAATCCGCACCCTGACCGATTACGTGCGCCGCTCGCAATCGCTGAAGGATGCGCTGGCGCCGCATCTCGCCGCCCTGCTCGGCCAAGGCCTGTCGGTGGTGCTGGACATGCCGGCCAACACCCTGGACAACCGCCGCTGGATGCGCGAGCTGATCGATGCCAGCGGCGCCGCCCACCAGCTGCACCACCTGGATGTGGACGACGATGCCTGCAAATCGCGGCTGCGCCAGCGCAATGCCAAGGGCAGCCACCCGTTCAGCGTCAGCGAGGCCGAGTTCGACCACATCACCCGCTACTTCGTGCCGCCCGGCGCGCAAGAAGGCTTCAACATCATCACCCACCGCAGCGCCGACGCCTGAAACCGGCATCGCCCCGCGCAGCGCCAGCCCCGGCTGGCGCTTTTTCATCCCCGCTGCACAAAAACAACGCCCTAAACCAGCCGCCGTCAATTTGCCAATGTCATTTACGCGCACGGTAAACGCCCATGCTTGCTGGCTTTGCGTCTTTTCGCTCCCAAATCATAACCATATGGTTATGTTAAAAGCTAACCGGCTGCCAGCTTACCACTCGGATATATTTAGGCTTGAATAGCCCACATGAACACGACCGAAATCCGCCGCTACAAGCTGGGCCTGTTGATCGCACGCGATTTCGACGGCAACGTCGCCCGATTCGCCGAGTTTATCGACCGCCGCCCTCCTCAAATCTACCGGCTGTTCTCCGACGCGCCAAGCGGCCGCGGCATGGGAGAAAGCCTGGCGCGCCACATCGAAAACTGCCTGGGCCTGCAGCGCTATTGGCTGGATGAAGAAGGCGACATGGACACGCTGCCGCCGTTGCGGGAGCGGGTTGCCGAGTACGAAGTGTCGCTATCGGAACAAGCCTTGCTGCAACTGCTGATCGACGACCTGCACCGCGCGATGCGCGGCAAGTCGCTCAGCCGCAAGAGCCTGATCTGCCTGCGCAGCATGGTGGACGCGTTGAGCCAGGACCTCAGCCGGGTCATAGACAACCAGCCGCTGGCGCTGCCCAATCCCGAGCAGGACGAACAGGACGACTGAGCCGTCGCGGCATTGCCCAATACGCAACACTCGTCCAAAACATAACCTCGCGGTTATTGTTATTTAATATCTTGATTGATAGGCTAGACCAGTCGCTTCGTCCATGATCATGGAGACTGGCATGACCTTCGAACCGTTACGCCCCAGACTCACCGATCACGGCAGCTGCATCGCCGTGGAAAGCCTGCGCCTGCTCAAGCCGCTGCCCAGCGTCAAGGCCATGCTGCACACCCCCAGGGGCGTGCTGCCGCGCAAGGTGTGCGCGGTGTGCATCCATCACCAGCGGCTATGGGCGGACCGCCACACCGGCTCGCTCTACTGCGCCGAAACCGGTTACAGCCTGCGCTATACCAGCTTGCGCCTTTATATCGCGCCCCAGCCGCATGAAGCCTGACCCGCCGCCGCCCGACACCGCCACGGCTTGCCGGCTGGCGATGGACACGCTGCAATCGCTGGAGCCGCTGCTCCACGCGATCACGCGGCTCAATCAATTGTCCGATCCGCGCGCGCGCCAGCACATCGCCGGGCTGTGCCAGCTGGCGACCACCATGCTGCAAGACAGCCACAACGAGCTGGACCTGATCCGCGAACAAGCCGAGACGCCGCCTCCGCGCTGAGCCGGCCGCCACGCCCGTCCCCGCCTGCCGCGCGGCGCTATATCCCCAAGCCTTGCGCCAATGCTAATCTTCAGCACAAGGCCGGCGTCCGCCGGCGCCCCATCGCCACCACCACAAGGACTCCCCGATGGACACCCTGCTGTTTCTGCTGCTCGCCGCCGCCATGCTGGCGCTGATCCTGCGCAAGCGCCAATGGGCTTACGCCTGCTGGGGCCTCGCCTTCGCGCTGACCCTGTACTGGTTCAAATTCCACGCCACCAGCATGCTGCCCATCTCCCTGTAAGGACGCGCCCATCATGTCGAAACTCACCGGCCAGCTGAACTTGCTGGGCCTGCTGCTGATCAATCTATTATTGCTGGTCGCCTTTTACTTCCAATTCGCCCAACATGAGCTGCCCTGCCCGCTATGCCTGCTGCAGCGCGTGGCCTTGAGCGCGATCGCGGTGGCGTTGGCCGCCAATGTGCTGCTGGGCGACAAGCCCGGCCATTACGGCATGATGCTGCTGGCCGCCGCCGCCGGCTTTCTGGTGGCCGGCCGCCAAGTGCTGCTGCACATCGCCCCCGGCGACGCCGGCTTCGGCCCGCCCATCCTCGGCCTGCACTTCTACACCTGGGCCGCCCTCGCCTTCTTCGGCGTCTTCATCGGCTGCGCGCTGCTGCTGATGCTGTGCCAGCAAACGCGCAGTTTCGACCAGCAAGCGCCGGCGCGGCTGGCCCCGCTGGCCAAGGCCGGCATCGCGCTCACCCTATTGCTGCTGCTGGGCAATGCCTTGTCGGTGTTCCTGGAATGCGGGCTGGCCGCCTGCGGCGAAAGCCCGGTCCGCTATCTGCTGCTCAATTGACGCGCGCCCGCGCCGCCGCTAAATCGACCAATCCTCATCCAGCGCGGCGGCGCGCGCCGCCGGCGCCTCCGGCCGCAGCACCAGCCACAAGGCCAGCGCGATCAACGCGCCGCCAAGCGCCTGCAGGCCGCTGACCGTCTCGCCCAGCGCCAGCCAGCTCCAGAACATGCCGAAGGGCGGAATCAGAAACGTCACCGTCAGGGCCTTCAACGGGCCGACATCGGCGATCAGGCGGAAATACAGCACATAAGCCAGCGCGGTGCACAGCAAGCCCAGCGCCAGCAAGGCGGCCCACACCCGCGGCCCCGCCTCCGGCCAGGACAGCGGCTGCGCGGCCGCCTGCCACAGCATGAAGGGCAGCAGCAGCAAGACCGCGCCCAGCTGGCTGCCCAAGGCCACCACCCGGCTGTCCAGCCCGCCGCGGTCCGCGATCCAGCGCTTGGTCAAAAAACCGGCCAGCCCGTAGCAAGCGGTCGCCGCCAGGCAGGCCGCCACGCCCCACAAGGCCGCCGGGTCCGTCGCCGGACCGGTGCGGGTCAGCACCGCCACCCCGCCCAGGCCGATCAGCACCCCGGCCAGCTTGTTGACGCCAATGCGCTCGCCAAACAGCGCCGCGCCGATCAACACCCCCATCAGCGGCGTGCTGGCGTTCAAAATCGCGCTATAGCCGGCCGGCAACACCCGCGCCGCCAGCGCGAACAATAGAAACGGCAGCCCGGAATTGATCACGCCCAACAGCAGCGTGGCGCGCAGCTTGCCGTGAAAGGACAGCCGCAAACGCAGCAGCGCGATCAAGCCCAGCAGGCCGGCCGCCCCCAGCGCCACCCGGCCCAGGGCCGTCGGCGCCGCGCCCAACACCGGCGCGACGATGCGCATGAATAAAAAGCTGCCGCCCCACAAGGCCGCCAGCAGCAGCAAACGTCCCAGACTCGCCATCCCCATGATGCTTCCCTCCACCTTGTATTGAATCCGCCTAAACCGGATACTGAAATCATCCATGCCGTCAGCCGCGCGAACAAACGATTTATCCTGTTCAAGCATTTAGCAAAGCTAAACTCACATGCCCAAGCCACCGCTGGAATCCCTGCGCTTCTTTGAAGCCGCCGCGCGCCGGCTCAGCGTCAAGCTCGCCGCCGAGGAACTCCACGTCACCCCCGGCGCGGTGTCCCAGCAGCTGCGCAAGTTGGAAGACTGCCTGGGCCAGCCGCTGTTCGAACGCCACGCCCGCGGCCTGGCCCTGAACACAGCCGGCCGCGACTACCTGGCCGCCTGCCAGCGCGCGCTGGCCGAGATAGACCGCGCCACCGCCCGCCTCATCGCCGCCCGCCGTGTGATCCTGCTCAGCTGCACCCCGTCGTTTGGCGCGCAATGGCTGATTCCGCGCTTGCAGGACTTCCTGCGCGCGCATCCGCGCATCGACGTCCACGTCAGCACCGGCAACCGCGTGGTCGATCTCGCCACGGAAAACATCCACTTCGCCGTGCGTCATGGCCTGGGCCACTACCCCGGCCTCAGCGCCAGCAAGCTGCTGGACGACGAACTGGTGCCGGTATGCGCGCCCACGCTGCCAGCGCGGCTGGACGCGCTCAGCGGCGAGCGGCTGTTGCACGACGAGCACCGCGGCGACTGGCGGCTATGGAGCCGCGCCGCCGGCCTGGACACGCTGGATTGCGAACAAGGCGTGGTCTGCGTCGATTCCAACGCCGCCATCGAAGCGGCGCTGGCCGGCCGCGGCTACGCGCTGGCGCGGCGCTCGCTGCTGCAAATCGAACTGGCCGCCGGCCGCCTACGCCCACTGCCGGCGCCGCCGCTGCCAAGCGCGCTCGCTTATTACCTGATACACCGCCCGGACACGGTGCGCGACCCGGAAATGGGCATCTTCAAACAATGGCTGCTGGAACAAGCGGCGGCGACCCAAAACAAAAGCCCGCCGAGCGGCGGGCTGGAGACGTGACAGCGTCTTGGCGGGATGTTTACAAACGCAGGTTCTCGATGCGGACCACATGCGGCGGCTTGCCGCCCAGCGGTTGGAAGATGTACACCGCCACCAAGTGCGGCTGCGCGCCGGGGTAGACCACTTCCGCGCTGGCCAGGAAGATGAAGTTCTCCCCCGCCACCACCTGGGTGGATACCGCCAAGGGCACGTATTTCACGCCCAGCAGGCCTTCGGTGGCCTGATGAAACACCTTGCGATCCTGCTCGTTCAAGGGCCGGAACCCGGACCAACCGCCCAGCAATTGTTCAGACATGATCATGCTCCCGTAATGAGTTATCCAACACTGGAGACCACACGGAGCAGGCGACGCCCGCCCCGCCCACAGCCGGTATAGCAAGCGCATCGAAGCCGGGGCAAGGTTTTAGTTATTACTACGTAATTGACTTTTATAATTTAATTACCATTTGTCATTAACATAGCGCCAAGCGGACTGAGCCCCCGCAAGTCCAAGCGCCAAGGCCGCCAACACACGCAAAAAACCCACGGTTTTCCGTGGGTTTTTCATTAGCAGTACGCGAGACCAAGCTCTCAGAAATTCAAAGCCTCGCGAGCAAGGGTGAGACAAGGCGAAAACGAGCGAAAAAGCGGAATGTACAAACGGTACATGAGCATTTTGAGCTCGGTTTCAACGCCGTATCGCCGAAGCGCAGCAGACTTTGAACAGGTTCTCAGAAATTCAAAGCCCAATCCGGCTGCAAATCCTTGATCAACTGCGGCGGCAGGCGTTCGCCCTCCACCAGCAAGGAGCATTCCAGCGAGAAATGCTTGGGATCGGACTTGGAAGCGATCAGCAACAAGCGCGGCACATCCGCGTACTGCTGCGAAGGCTTGATGGTTTTCCAAGCACCCTTGTCCCTCTGCCGGTACAGCGCGCAGACGCCGCCCTTCTCCTTGGAACAGCTGAACTTCAAATCCGGCCGTTGTACCACAAACTGCTTGAGCGTCATATCCCGCTGCCCCAGCAGCCGGAAACCCCAAGTATAAGTTTCCAATACGCCATTGACGTCCGACGGACCATTGGTGTTGTAGAAGTGCTCTTCCACGTAATTGCGCAAGGCCCACTGCGGCGTCAGCGCCACCGGCTGTTCGATGGCGGAATGGCGCAGCAGCGAAGTCAAACCCTCGGACGCGCCGCTGACATCCTCCTCCATCTCGCGCGCCTGATCGCGGATAGGCTGCATCCGCAGCGCGGCGCGGCCGTTCTCCACCGTCACCGGCAGACCGGGAATGGCCTTGCCGGGCTCGGCGATGTACCGGAAAAAACCACCGTCGCAATTGAACATCTGGCGCAACGCCTCATCGTCGGCATGGGCATGCAGGCTGAGCAACATCAAGAAGGGCAAGAGTTTTTTCATTGGCTTTGACCTGAGCTTTTTTAGGAAGCCGACGATGCTAACATAGAAATTACATTTTCATTTTTGACTGTATTTACAAGAACATACGCATTTATCATTATCTGGCGCGCAACGCGCCCCGCCCACCGTCTCGGCGCCTGCCCTCATTCCTGTATCGCCTCTATCCAACAAAACACCGCCCAGAGTCACAAGGACTTGCAATTTGACAACCAGTTGTCAATAATGGCAACCAGTTGTCGAAAAGAGAAACCCTATGTCCACCAAGCAAAACCATCGCCCTCAAGACATCACCGATCTGATGCTGCTGATCTTCCGCCTGAACGGCACCCTGCTGGAAAGAGGCGACCAACTGGTCGCCCACCTGGGCATCAATAGCGCGCGCTGGCAAGTGCTTGGCGCGGTGGGCCTGGCCGGCGCGCCGCAAACCGCGCCGCAGATCGCCGCCCGCATGGGCATCAGCCGCCAAGGCGCGCAAAAGCAACTGCACAAGCTGGTGGAAGAAGGCTATTTCGAGGTACAAGCCAATCCCCAGCACGCCCGCTCTCCGCTGTACCGGCTGAGCGCCCTGGGCGAGCGCACCGTCGCCGGCACCCAGCACAGCCAGACGCAATGGACCGAGCAACTGGCGCGGCAATTGCCCGACGCGGATTTCGCCGCCGCCTGCCACACCCTGCGCCAACTGCTGAGCACGCTGGACGCGCTCAGCCCACCGATTGGAGAAGAGCCATGAACCGTACTCTCAAGCTGATCCACTTCATCGCGCTGGCCCTGTTCCTGGGCAGCATCCTGGCCTGGGTCGTGCTGTCCGAAACCAGCCCGACCACGCCGGCCCTGCTGGCGCAGACACGGCAGCAAATCCAGACCGGCACCTGGGCGCTAACCGTGCCCGGCCTGTGGCTGATGCTGTGCAGCGGCCTGCTGCTGGGCTACCGGCGCTACGGCCCGCGCAACCGCTTCTTCCAGCTCAAGCTGGGCCTGACGCTGCTGATTCTGCTCAACGCCTCCTTGGTGGTGGTGCCGGCGGTGGACCAGGCCAATCAGCTGGCGCAAGCCGCGCTGCTGAATGGCTCGGGCGGCGCGCTGGGCGCGGACTTCCACGCCGCCACCCTGCGCGAGGCGATAGGCGGCGGGCTGAATATCCTGCTGATCCTGGCCACCGCCGCCGTTGGCGTCTGGCGCAGCGGCAGCCGCGGCCGCTTCAAGGCGGACGCCCCTGGCGTCAACGCAGGCGCTGCTGCAGAAATTCGATGAAGCGCTGGGTCTTGGCCGGCAGCAAGCGGGTTTCGGTCAGCGCATACACCGGCACCGGCGTGCCGCGCCAGCCCGGCAGGACTCGGCGCAGCGCGCCGTTGGCCACCTCATCGGCGACGATCTCCTCCGGCATCAGCACAATGCCCATGTCCAGCGTCGCCAAGCGCTTGGCCAAGCCGATGCTGTTCAAGGCGAAGCGGCTGTCCACCGCCACCTCGAGCTGCCGCCCCTCGCCGTGAAAGCGCCAGACGCCGGGCTTCAACACGCCCAGGCATTGATGTCGCGCCAGCGCCTCCGGGGCTGATGGCTCGCCCGCGCGCGCCAGATAAGCCGGCGACGCGTATAGATGCGGCGTCAGCGCGCCCAGCGGCCGCGCGATCAGCTGCGAGTTTTCCGGCACGCCCATGCGCACCGCGACATCGAAGGGCTCGCTCACCAGATCGACGCGCCGCGGCGTCAGGTCCAGATCGAAATCAATGCCGGGATGAAGCCGCGCAAACTCGGCGATCATCGGCGCCAGATAGATCACGGCGAAATCCACCGGCAGCGAGGCGCGCAGCACGCCGCTGGGCTGGGCCAGCATCTCGCCCAGTTGCTCATGCGCCAGCCTGGCCTCGTCGACGATGCGGCGGCAGCGCTCGTAATACAGCAACCCGGCCTCGGTCAGCTCGATGCGGCGAGTGGTGCGATGCAGCAGCCGCAGCCCGATCGACTTTTCCAGCGCGGCAATGCGCCGCGACAGCGTGGAATTCGGCACCCCGGTCGCCTCCGCCGCGCGGCGAAAGCCCTTGGCCTTGACCACCTCGACGAACAAGACCATATCGTTCAGCAGTTCCACCCCATTGCTCCAAAAATGGATCAGTCTTCTCCAGAATACCCCATTTATCCCACAGGAAAAGCGCGAGATGATGGCGACACCCCCGACACCCAGGAGACAAGCCATGAACACCGTATTCGATCCCATCCGCCTCGCCGGCCTCGGCTTGCAAAACCGCCTGGCCATGGCCCCGATGACCCGCTCGCGCGCGCTGCCGGACGGCAGCCTGAACCCGCTGACCGCCCGCTACTACGCTCAGCGCGCCGGCCTTGGCCTGATCATCAGCGAAGGCACCCAGCCGTCCGACGCGGGCCAAGGCTACCTCGCCACGCCCGGCATCTACACCGACGCCCACGTCGCCAGCTGGCGGCAAGTCACCGACGCCGTCCATGCGCGGGGCGGCCGCATCTTCATCCAGCTGATGCACGCCGGCCGCATGAGCCACCCGGACAACACCCCGCGCCATGAACCGGGCGTCGCGCCCTCCGCCATCGCGCCGGGCGCCGATATGTTCACCGCCACGGGAATGCAGCCGATTCCCAGCCCGCGCGCGCTGAGCACAGAACAAGTGCGCCAGACGGTTCAGGACTTCCGCCACGCCGCCCGCCGCGCCATCGAGGCCGGCGCCGACGGCGTGGAAATCCACGGCGCCAACGCCTATCTGATCCAGCAATTCCTCGCGCCCAGCGCCAATACCCGCGACGACGAATACGGCGGCTCCATTGAAAACCGCGCCCGCTTCGCCATCGAAGTGGCCACCGCGATCGCCGAGGAAATCGGCCCGGACAAGACCGCCATCCGCCTGTCGCCCGGCCTCAGCCTCTGGGGCATAGACGAAGGCGAGCAAGGCCCGGCGCTGTACCGCTATCTGGTGAATGAACTGAACAAGCTGGGGCTGGCCTATCTGCACCTGATGCACCTGGGCGACGAGGCCTTGCTGGCCGAGCTGCGCCGGCTCTGGCAAGGCGCGC
Source organism: Chromobacterium sp. LK1 (assembly GCF_001043555.1). Lineage (NCBI taxonomy): Bacteria > Pseudomonadati > Pseudomonadota > Betaproteobacteria > Neisseriales > Chromobacteriaceae > Chromobacterium > Chromobacterium sp. LK1. The sequence continues at coordinate 164,314 of NZ_LDUI01000040.1, forward strand.
TGATCCTCAACCGTCCGGGCCGCCCACGCGAACAGATCGGCGCCGACATCGCCGCCGGCCTGGCGGAGCTGGAATCCTACGGCGCCATGGTGCTGGCCAACCCGGACTTTGTGGAACGGCTCAAGCTGAATGCGCCGCTGAACACCGCCGACAAGGCCAGCTTCTACGGCGGGAACGAACAGGGTTATACCGACTACCCTACCCTGCGCGACGCGCAGCCGGCCTGATCGCGGCAGCGGCCGGCGTTGCGGCGCCGGTCCGCTGTTTAGCGCGGCAGACTTTGAACAGCTTCTTACTTCGAATACCGGGCGATATACTGCTCTCCCCGCTTCCTGGCCGCCGCCAGCCGCGCGCCGCTCAGCTTGGTCTCGGCCAGATCCAGATTGCCCGGCGCGGTGTGGCTGCCGTTCACCTTGGCCACCGCGAACCAGGCGTAAGCCTCGACGGGATCGGCGCCCACGCCCAAGCCCTGCAAATACATCCAGCCCAGATTGGTCTGCGCGCGGGCCAGGCCCTGCACCGCAGCCAAACGATATAGTTCCACCGCCTTGACCGCGTCCGCCGGCACGCCCAGGCCGTTGGCGTACATCCAGCCCAGGTTGGTTTGCGCCAGGTCATAACCGCGGTCCGCGCCTTTCCGATACCAGTCCGCAGCCTGGCCATAATCCTGCTCCACGCCTCGCCCGCCTTCATACATCCAGCCTAGGCTGACCTCGGCGTCCACCAGGCCCTGCTGCGCCGCCTTGCGGAACCAGCGGGCGGCCTCGGCGTCGTTCTGCTCCACGCCCAAACCGTTCAGATACATGAAGCCAAGATCATGCTGCCGCTCGGCCTCGCCTCGCTCCGCCGCCTTGAGCAGCGTGGCAAAGGCCTTGCGGTACAGCTCGGCCGCCGCCTCCTGAGCCGCCTCCCCGCCGTCGGCGGCATAGAGATCGGCCAGATCGACCTGCGCGCCGGCTTCGCCCTGCTCGGCGGCCTTGCGCAACCACAACAAGGCCTGCTCCCGGTCCTGCGCCACCTTGACGCCGTCCTTGTACATTGCGCCCAACGCCGCCTGAGCGCCGGCGTCATTGTTCTGCGCCTGCTGCCGTATCTGCGCCAGCGGCTTGTCCAGCCACGCCTTCGGCAGCGTGGCCGCGTTCACCCCGCCGGCCAATGCCAGCAGGCCAAAGCACAACACGCCTAGTTTTCTCATCATCCGCTCCCGCCTTCACTCATGCGCCACGCGGCCAGCCTGGCCGGCGCGCGGCACCTTGACCACGAAATGCTTGCCGCTCTTGAGCCCGCCCATGAACACCTCGCCGGACTTGCTCATCAAGAAGGGGGAAGCTTCCAACTCCTCGCCTTGGGGCATCTCCACCCCGTGTTGTTGCAGATAATCGGCGAACTTGATCGCCGTGTCGGAATCGTTCCAGATCACCGGAACAGAATCGTCCGTGCTTTGCAGCCGGCGCGTGAACATACTTGTCTTCAGCTCATGCGCGCTGCCTATCATCATCCGGCCATCGGCGCTGACGCCGGACACGCTCCCCTCCGGCTCCGCGCCCAAGCCACTCAGCACTTTCACGCCCACGCTCGGGGTCCAGACAATGGGGATGTTGGACCAGTGACCATACAAGGGCCGCCTATAGTTGTCCGCCGTGCCGACGAGAACCGCGCCGTCCTGGCTGGCGTCAAAGAAAGCCGGCAGGCCGGCGCCGATGCCATACAGCGCTTGCAGACCCTGCGGCTGCCAACCATCGGCCTGGCTCCAGATGAAGAAAGTGGACTGGCCGGCATCCCACAACTTGCGCCCCTGCAACAAGGTCAGGAAGTAATGATCGCCAAATTTTTTCGGCGCATAGCGCTCACCCAAGGGGAAAGCCGGCGCCTTCGGCACCACCTGCTGGCGGCCATTGGTGCACCAGGTGTCGCCCTTCGGCAGCGCCAGCGCGCAAGTGTAATCCGCCGCGACATAGGGCACGCGATAGGCCACGCCCTCCTTGTCCACCGAGAAGCTGACCCAGGCCCGGTTGCTAAGGTAGGCGTTCACCACCGGGCCAACGCCGTCGCCGACAAACAGGTATTCCGTGTCGTAATCCTTGTCACCGTAAAGCTTGACGCCTTGCTGGCTGATCACCACGAAACGGCCCTTGATCTCCTTGGAAAACAAGGCGCCGCTCTTGAGCGTGCCGGCCACCCAGGAACCATCTTCCGCCACATGATCCAAACTCAAGTCGCCCTTGACCGGGAATTGATCCTCGACAATCCAAAACTGCTTGGCGGCGGGAAAGCCCTCCGCGCGCGCACCGATGACGGCGCCGCACAGCAGCAAACCCAAGCCCATCTTCTGAATCATGCCGCGCATGCCTGTTCTTTCTTTTCCAATAAAAAGCCCCGCCAGCGTCGGCCGGCAGGGCATTCTATGAAATTAGGCTAAACGAGGCTAACAAAACGTCAGTTTTACCGCAGAGGCGGCGGCCTTGGCCCCTACCCCATGCGTAATGCGCGATGCGGTCCCCGCTAGCCGGCGCGCGGCACTTTGACCACGAAATGCTTGCCGCTCTTGAGCTTGCCCATGAACACCTCGCCGGACTTGCTCATCAAGAAGGGAAAAGCCTCCAATTCCGCATCTTTGGGCATCTCCACGCCATGTTGTTGCAGATAGTCGGTGAACTTGATCGCCGTGTCGGAATCGCTCCAGATCACTGGGTAAGGATCGCCGGTTGTTTGCAAGCGGCGCGCGAACACATTCATCTTCAGCTCGCTAGCACTGCCTATCATCACCCGGCCATCGGCGCTGATGCTGGATACGCCGCCCTCCGGTTCCGCGCCAATGCCATTCAACACTTTCACGCCACCGCTCTGGGTCCAGACTATGGGCACACTTTGACTCAACCAGCCACCATTCAATGGCCGCTTATAGTGACTGGCATGGCCGACGATGATCGAACCATCCTGGCTGCCGTCAAAGAAGACCGGCCGCCCGGCGCCAATGCCGTACAGCGCCTGCAAGCTCTGCGGCTGCCAGCCCTGGGCCTGAGTCCAGGTAAAGAAGGTGGACTGGCCAGCCTCATACAACAGCCTCCCCTGCAACAGGGTCAGGAAATAACGTCCGCCATACATTTCCGGCGCAAACTTTTCAGGCGTCAAAGGTGCTGGCGCCTTCGGTACTTTCTCCTGGCGGGCATTGGTGCACCAGGTATCGCCCTGCGGCAGCGCCGCCGCGCAAGCGTAATCAGCCGCGACATAGGGCACCGGATAAGCTTCGCCATCCTTACCCACCGAGAAGCTGACCCAGGCCTTGTTGTTGTGATAGGTATTCACCACCGGGCCGACCCCCTTCTTGACGAAGTGATATTCCGCCTCGGCGTTCTCGCCGCCGTAAGGCTTGACGCCTTGCTGGCTGATCACCACGAAGCGGCCCTTGATCTGCTTGAAGATAAAGGCGCCGCCACTGAGCGTGCCGGCCACCCAGGAGCCGTCCTCCGCCACATGCCGCAAATCCAGGTTGCCCTTGACCGGGAACTGATCCTCGACAATCCAAAACTGCTTGGCGGCGGGAAAACCCTCCGCGCGCGCGCCGATGACAGCGCCACATAACAGTAAGCCCAAGCCAATCTTCTGAACGATGCTGTACATGCCTATTCTTTCTTCTTCAATAAAAAACCCCGCCAGCGTCAACTGGCAGGGCATTCTATGAAATTAGCCTAAAGCCGCCAAGCGCGGCTTGACTCAGGCCAAACCGTACAGCCAGCGGCTCAAGGCTTACGCTTGTTCTCCAGCCAGCTCAGCAGATCCCGGCTGCGCTGTAACTGGTGCATCGCCTCCACGTGGCGGAACAGGTTCAGCTGCCGCCCGGCCACCACCAACAGCACTTCCAGATAGTTGAAAAAGCCACGGCGCAGGCCGTTGCGGTAGCTGCGATCGCCGTGATCCATATCCCTGGCAATGCGTAACAGCAAGCCGTGACCGGCATCTGGCGAATTGGTCTTCAGCCACTGCGCCAGGTGGGCGGCATATTGGCGGCCCAGCATGCTGGCCTCGGCGTAGTCCTTAGGCTCGGCCGGCTGCCAGTAATGCGGGTAGTCGCGTCCCGGCAGATAACGGACAAAAGGCAGGCGGATTTCCTTGGTTTCCAGCGAAGTGAAGCGGTATAGCGAACGCGGCAGCGCTGGTTGTTGCTGAGAGTCGCTGCCCTGCTGGACGGCTTGAACCTTGGAATGGGATGGAGTGGATTCGATGTTGGGCATCGGACGGACTGACTTCGCCATTGCAACCTCCTTGAATGAAGGGCCTGGCCGATAGACGCGGCAAGGCGGGCACATGACAAGGTTAGTCTCACCGGCATCCCAGCCCCGGCGCGCCCATGGGCGCCCCCGCCATGGCCCGCCCGGATTTTAGGCAAAGCAATAGCAACCAGACACGAAAATGCCGCTTTCGCGGCGTGTCCGCTGGGATGGATTGCAGGAGACTAATCCTGGCGCTGTTTGTGCGGCAGCGCGGAGGCCATTGTTGGCTAGATGGCGGGGGGAGTCAAGCCCATTTGTTCCAGCAAATAGTCGGCCGTCAGTTTCAGCAAACAATAATGGGCCAATCATGGTTATCAGTTCGAGCGGAGATAAAAATCGCAGAATCAAATTAGCCATCAAAACACAACCTCTCAGCCTACAAACACCCTACGCCATACTTTACAATAAAAGAAAACCCTATCATATTTAAAATCAAACACAACCGACCCTAATCTAGCACATACAAAAAAGAGAACAATTCCAAGCCACACAGCCACGACCACATCATAATTAAAATTACACTCCTTAAGAACCTCCCAAACAAAACTCGAAAAAACTCCACCACAAACACCAAAAACTATACCAAGCAGTGCAACACCCCACGGCCTTTCCAATATCCCACGATCCAACGAATATACATCTAGCCACCCCTTGGAATTTAAAATTACATCGCCAAACGACTCAAGAGGCACCTTTGAACTTTCCAATGAATGTAGAAAAGGCACATGATTAACCCCGTCAAAGACCTTAACATCAACCCCTGCCTTTTCACAAAAAACAGCAAGAGATTTTTTGGTCGATGAAAAAAACTCATACAAAAAAACCATCTCAAAGAAAAATACAGGAAAATAGGAAAAAAACCCTCCCTTATCACCCAGCGCCATGCAAAAAGAAAAAAGCATCATACAAAATGTAAAGCCATAAACAAATGGCTGCCCTGAGTTTTTAAACCCATCAAAAAAGGTAAGACAGAACACCTTCCAAAAACCAAACCTCAAATAGTTACTGACAAAAATTTCCACAAAATCTCTCCACACATAAAAGCATTATCAGAAAGACCCCATTACATCCTTACAACACAAGCTTTCAAAACCATACAACACAAAGAAACCACCTTACGACAGGCACCTTCACTCCGCTCTCGACACCTAAACCAAAACCGACTCAACCTCAACCAAAATTTCATACATTCTTTAAAATCAAGCCCTACATCAACCTTGAGGGCCAACATCTAAAACAAAAATACAGAAGATCATATCACCCAGAAACATCGCCACAATATAAGGACTGCAAATCCTGTACCAATTCGCGCCGGATTTCACTTACGTGCTTTTGCAGACTCACCACCGTCATCACGCATTGGCCCACGCCATCTTGTACATTAACTTCATATTGCTCGCCAGCCTTGGCGATAAAACTGGCGGACTTCCGGCAGTAATTCGCATACATCGGCGCAGGGACAAAGGCAAAATTGACACGAGCACCATCATTGAACTCAAGTTCAGTCACGCTATCATCATCCGCGCCCTTAGGGTCCAACATATCTACTCGCAATGGCTTGTTAAATAAAGAGGTAAACGCTTCGCCAAAACCATAAACGCCAATCAAGGCGGTGCCTTCGTTGCACTGGTCATTTGGGTACAACCTCAAAGCACCACCCTTAACAGAGGAGATGAAGCGTACTTTCGCCACGCCTTCTTTCAGAGGCTGAACCACCTCTTTAGGCTGCGCCACTGGAACGGGTTTAAATGAGCCCAAGGAAGACAAACCACCATCACTCGGCATTTCCTTATAGGTGATTCGTACCATGCGGTCATCCATCATCACCTGAGGCAATAAGACATAGCTCATGCCTGGCTTCAAACGCATTACAGTATTGGGAAAGCCATAGGATTCTCCTTTCCCCACCCACATCGATATTTGGTATACGCCCGGGGGCAACCGCACATCATCATAACTTTGAAAAAAACCCGGCGCTGACACCACTTCCTTACCATGCGAATCCCACACCCTCATAAGTTCACCGCATGGCTGCGCCCTTTTACACTCTGGCACTTTTAGAATTGACACTCTCGCATCAGGCAGCTGCTCCGCCATACCAACCGCCATATTTATCCGTGTCGCACAACCAGACAAGCCAATCAGCACTGCCAGTGCCCATACCCCCGCCATCTTCATGCCATTCATCCTTTTAAAATTCTTTTTCTAAAAACCCAATTCAAACACCACAAAACCAATCAACTCGCAACAAGATTCGCCACCTCTTGAAGCCAAAATATTCACAAAACCTAACCCCTATTACGCAAAACCCCCGCCATCTTTCGATGACGGGGGTTTATCGCCAATGGCGCTTAAACGATCAAGCCAGCTTAGCCAACTGCACCTTGATCTTGTCTAGCTTGTCGTTCAACTCGGCCAACTGCGCCTTGTCGCGCTCCACCAGATGGGCCGGGGCTTTATCGACATAGCCCGGCTTCTCCAGCTTGGCGGTGAGCTTGGCCAGTTCGGCTTCCGCCTTGCCCTGCTCTTTCGTCAAGCGCGCGGTTTCCGCCGCCTTGTCCACTTCCACCTTCAGCATCAGGCGGGCGTCGCCGGAGATGGCCACCGGGGCGTCGTCTTCCGGCAGCGCGGCCACGATGGAGCCTTCGGTCAGCCGCGCCAGCAGCTTGAGGTAGGGCACGAAGTCCGCCACCGTGGCGTCGCCGGTTTCGATGAACAGCGGCGCTTTGACGGCCGGGCCGATGCCCATTTCGCCGCGCAGATTACGCACCGCGTTGACCATGTCCTTGAACGCGTCCATGCGGCTGTTGGCGGCGGCGTTGATCTTGCCGGCGTCCGCCACCGGCCACGGGGCCAGCATGATGGACGGGGTGGTCTTGGCGTTGGCCAGCGGGGCCACGGTCTGCCACAGCTCTTCGGTGATGAAGGGCATCAGCGGGTGGGTCAGGCGCAGCGCCACTTCCAGCACGCGGACGATGGTGCGGCGGGTGGCGCGCTGCTGGGCTTCGTTGCCGGTTTGCAGCTGCACCTTGGCCAGTTCCACGTACCAGTCGCAGTACTCGTTCCAGATGAATTCGTAAATGGTCTGGGCGGCGATGTCGAAGCGGTAGGTTTCCAGCGCGTTGGTGACGTCGATCTCGGCCTGTTGCAGGCGGCCGATGATCCACTGGTCAACAAAGGAGAATTCCAGCGGCAGGCTTTCGTCCTGGCCGCAGTCCTTGCCTTCCACGTTCATCATCACGAAGCGGGTGGCGTTCCACAGCTTGTTGCAGAAGTTGCGGTAGCCTTCGGCGCGTTTGAAGTCGAAGTTGACGCTGCGGCCCAGGGTGGCGTAGCTGGCCATGGTGAAGCGCAGCGCGTCGGTGCCGTAAGCCGGGATGCCTTCCGGGAACAGCTTTTCCGTGGCCTTGGCGATGGCCGGGGCTTTTTCCGGGCGGCGCAGGCCGGTGGTGCGCTTGGCCACCAGCGGTTCCAGCGCGATGCCGTCGATCAGGTCCACCGGGTCGATGACGTTGCCCTCGGACTTGGACATCTTCTTGCCTTCGTGGTCGCGCACCATGCCGTGGATGTAGACGTCGCGGAACGGGACCTTGCCGGTGAAGTGCTTGGTCATCATGATCATCCGGGCAACCCAGAAGAAGATGATTTCGTAGCCGGTCACCAGCACGTTGGAGGTGAGGAAGGCGCGCAGTTCGGGGGTGTCTTGCGGCCAGCCCAGGGTGGAGAACGGCACCAGGGCGGAGCTGAACCAGGTGTCCAGCACGTCTTGTTCGCGGCGCAGGGTCTTGCCCGGCGCTTGCGCCTGGGCGTCGGCCTCGCTGCGGGCCACGTAGATGTTGCCGTCTTCGTCGTACCAGGCCGGGATTTGGTGGCCCCACCACAGTTGGCGGCTGATGCACCAGTCCTGGATGTTCTTCATCCACTGGTTGTAGGTGTTGACCCAGTTTTCCGGGATGAAGCGCACTTCGCCGCTTTCCACCGCTTCAATCGCCTTGGCGGCGATGGATTGGCCGGTGGGGTCCGGATTGCCGTCTTTGTCCAGCGCCACTTTGTCCATGGCAACGAACCATTGGTCGGTCAGCAGCGGTTCGATCACGGTGCCGGTGCGGTCGCCGCGCGGGACCATCAGTTTGTGCGGCTTGGTGTCCAGCAGATAGCCCTGGGCTTGCAGGTCCGCCAGCATGGCTTTGCGCGCGTCCTGGGTGCTGAGGCCGGCGTAGGCGGCCGGCAGTTCTATCGTGCCCTGGGCGCTGCCGTCGAAGCCGAAGATCTGCGCCTTGGCCAGGATTTTGGCTTCCAGGCTCATCACGTTGATGAGCTGGGTGCCGTGGCGCTTGCCCACTTGGTAGTCGTTGAAGTCGTGCGCCGGGGTGATCTTGACGAAGCCGGTGCCAAACTCCTTGTCCACGTATTCGTCGGCGATCACCGGGATCTGGCGGCCGGTGAGCGGCAGTTCCAGTTGCTTGCCCAGCAGGTGCTGATAGCGTTCGTCGTCCGGGGCGATGGCCACGGCCACGTCGCCCAGCAGGGTTTCCGGGCGGGTGGTGGCGACGGTGACGAACTCATCGCTACCCACCACCGGGTATTTGATGTGCCACATGTGGCCGTCTTCTTCCTCGGAGATCACTTCGAGGTCGGAGATGGCGGTGCCCAGCTTGGAGTCCCAGTTGGACAGGCGCTTGCCGCGGTAGATCAGGCCCTGTTCGAACAGGCGGACGAAGACTTCGGTCACCACTTCGGCGCGGGTGTCGTCCATGGTGAAGTATTCGCGGTCCCAGTCCACGGAGCAGCCGACGCGGCGCATCTGGCTGGTGATGGTGCCGCCGGATTGCTCTTTCCATTCCCACACTTTGGCGGTGAAGGCGTCGCGGCCCAGCTCGTGGCGGTTGACGCCCTGCTCTGCCAGTTGGCGCTCCACTACGATCTGGGTGGCGATGCCAGCGTGGTCGGTGCCGGGCACCCACAAGGTGTTGTCGCCTTTCATCCGGTAATACCGGGTCAGACCGTCCATAATAGTCTGATTGAAGGCGTGGCCCATGTGCAGGGTGCCGGTGACGTTGGGCGGCGGCAGCTGGATGGCGAAGGACGGTTTGGCGGTGTCCATGCTGGGCTTGAAGTAGCCGGCCTGTTCCCACTGATCGTACCAGCGACGTTCGATGTCGCCGGGTTCAAAGCTTTTGGCAAGTTCCATGGTGATGAATCGTAGTTCTTCTAGAATGGAAAAAATGGGTCGATTATACCCGGTTTTGGGGCGTTCTCCGAGAACCGGCGCAGGCGGATCAGACAGCAGCAACGGGATAAGCGGACGATGAGCGAAGAAACGCGCGTTTTGGTGATCGAGGACAGCATGGTGTTGATCCGCCCCTTGTGCCGCATGGTGGAGGAAATCGGCCTTACGCCGGTGCCGGTGTGTTCGCTGCTGGAGGTGCGCGAGGCGTTGGCGTCCGGCCAGTCTTTCCTTGCCGCGGTGGCGGATTACAATTTGCCGGATTCGCCCGGCGGCGAGCATTTGCCGCTGCTGTTCCAGCAGGCCATTCCCACCATCGTGCTGACTTCACGCAACGACGGCGAGGTGCGCGACCGCATCCTGCAGCTGCCGGTGGTGGATTACGTCAGCAAGGAGAGCCCGGCGGCTTTTGATTATGTGATGCGGATGCTGACCCGCATCCGCAAGAATCCGGGCATCAAGGTGTTGGTGGTGGATGATTCCGCGTCTTACCGCCAGTTTCTGCGCGAGAACCTGGAGCGCCACCGCTACCAGGTGCTGGAGGCGGAGGATGCCAAGCAGGCGCTGGAGATCTTGCACCGCGACAAGCACATCAAGCTGGTGCTGAGCGACAACGATATGCCGGGCATGGACGGGGTGCGCATGACCAGCACGATACGCCGCTTCCTGGATCACGACCGCCTGGCCATCATCGGCATTTCCGGCAACCAGGACCCCACCATGACCACGCGCTTCATCAAGGCCGGGGCGGATGATTTCCTGCAAAAGCCGTTCAATTTCGAGGAGTTCTTCTGCCGCATCACCCGCAATGTGGAGTTTGTGGAGAACCTGGAGTCCTTGAAGGAAACCGCGGACCGCGATCCGCTGACCGGGCTGTCCAACCGCCGCCATTTTTTCGAGCAGGTGATGCAGTTGAAAAGCGGCTACGGGGTGGCGGTGCTGGACATTGATCATTTCAAGCAGGTGAACGATCAATACGGCCACGATGTCGGTGATCAGGTGATCTGCAATACCGCGCGGCTGATGGAGCAGTTTTTCCCGGACGGCATCGTCGCGCGCTTCGGCGGCGAGGAGTTCGTGATCCTCAGCCCCTGTCCCATCGAGCTGGACATGGTGTGCCGGCTGGAGAGCCTGCGGGTGGCGCTGGAGAGTTGCATTCTGACCACGGTCAAGGGCGGGCTGCGCTACACGGTGAGCATAGGCGTGGCGGCGTCGGACATGCCGGAGATCAGCCGTTTGCTGAAGCTGGCGGACGAGCGGCTGTACCACGCCAAGCAGCATGGCCGCAATCAGGTATGCGGCGGCTGAGCGCGGGTGCAAAGCCCGCCGGCTTCCGCGCGCCCTGCCCGATAAGCCCCCCGCCCGCCC
>NZ_LDUI01000041.1:0-100351 GCF_001043555.1 Chromobacterium sp. LK1
CTTCTTGTGGCGGAAATCGATATAGGTCACGGCGTCAACTGTGTAAGAACCGCGGGAGATGGCCTTGCGGGTGAACTGCGAGCCGTCCGGCAGCTTGCCGACGGCAGCCTCTCCCATCTGAGCCAATAAGTGGTTCTTGGCGCCGGTGGCCACGGCCTCGTACAGTTTTTTCTGCTCGTTCGCCTCGTCCATGACTGCTTTCCAGTGAGCGGCGCTGTCCGGCAGGACTATTTCCTCACCGTTCGTCCCCGGGTAGAGCTTGGCCAGCAGGTCGGGCGTGGTCGCGTGATCACAATCCAGTTCCGGCGCCTTGCCTGTTTGGACGCGGTCCCAGAAAGCCGCCTCGTGTTCAACCATGTTGGCGATCAGGTCGTCATCGCGCTTGATCTGGTAAATCCGAAAATCCGGGCCCGACATCAGCACCGCCAGGTCGCACAGCTCGGCGCCGGTCACTGCCATGTAGTGCTGGCACTGCGCCAGATAATGGATGGGAACTTGGTCGGTCCCTGATGGCCCCCAAGCTTCGGAATCGATGAAGCGGCTCAGCGTGGTTTTGCACTCCAGAATGTGGCGCGTGCGGATCTGGCCCTTGTGCTGTGGCCGCTTATCCCCTTCCCATACCAGACGGTCCAGATTACCGAGCATCCACGGATGTTCCGGATGGCGAAGCATCGTCGAGCAGCGCTCAACCCTGCGCCCGGTTTCCTCGCTGTAGAGCTGGGCGACATAGTCTTCCAGTCCGTTGCCGATCCGGACGGCCAGCTTGTCGCTCAGGTCGTCAGCCTCGATCTCACCGCGCTTCTCCTTGTAGAGCTGCAGCGGCTGCTTGTAGCGGTTCACACCCAGCACCGTGCCGGCGTCGCTGCCGCCGATGCCGGTGTTGCGCAGTGCGAGCCATTCTTCGCGCGAGATTGCAGTCATGGTTACTCCTCGCCCTGTGGGCGTGAAAAAGGCCGCTTAGGCGGCCTTGTCGTTGTCGTTGATTGGGTCTTCGCCGGCGAGCTCACGCTCCAGCTGGCGCTGCCAGTAGTCGTCGCGCCTGCGGCGGTGTTCCGGGGTTTCTGGCTTGCTGCGCACCTTGGGGACAAGCTCGCTGGCTCTGGCGCCCTGGGCGATCTTGATGAAGTCGCGCAGCTCGGTGTTGTGTCCGATCATTCAGAACCACCTTCGGTCACGAGTGGCTGGGCCCTGATGTGTTCCCATTTATTGACTACCGGCCAACAGTTTTTGTGGCGGTATACAACAAAGAGCTCGTCCTTCCAGAGAACTTCGACCTCCAAGTAGGTGTAGCCTTTTTCGTTGTCGCAGTTCGGGCCAGAGATCAAGCAGACCTCACCAGCATTTGGCCGGTAGGTGCAGCCATCGCCCTTGCGATGGGATAGCATTTTGACTAAGTCGACCATCACGCAGCCTCCCGTTCATCGTCTGCCCGGCTGTCAAGCTGGTCGCGCGCCGCAGCGGTGTTGAAAGTGCGCACCGCAGCGACCAGCGGCTGCAGCTGCTCACCCATTGGGCAGCAGTCAAACACTTTGCGCAGCAGGTCTTGCCCCAGGAACAGGTACAAGGCTTCCAGCGCTTCCGGGCGGCCGCTCTCATACATCTCTTGGAAAAACCGCTCGCCCATCGCACGGCAGCAATCGGGATCGGCAAGCATTAGGTCGGTTTCGTGCTCGACGGCCAGGTGGTCCATCTCTTCCGCCGCCATCGCGGCGCCGTGCCGGTTCAGGTCGGCAAGCACTTTGCAAGACAGGTTTTGCAGGCTCATGGTGATCAACTCCAAAAAGGTTGCAGCGCCAGCAGCAGCACGATGGCCACGCTGATGGCGATGGTTTGAAGGGCATAGCTCATCGCGCCCTCACGACTTGGTGAACCGGTGTACCGCGGCGGCTGAACCACATGAAGCGCAAACACTCGCCGTTGGCGCGCAACTGCTGCGCCTGGGCGTCGCTGAGCCAGCCGATCATGAAGTGAGGCATGCTGTGACCTCCAAAAAGAAGCCGCCCGGCTGGGGTGAGTGCGGGCGGCCAAGGTACTGCGGGGGAAACTGGTGGGGCCACACTGGCCCCGGAAGCCGTTCTTGTGCAGGCCGCTCTCACCTGTTTGCTGCATCACACATTGAAGCGGGCCGGGCGCTACTCCGGCGATCCTCAAAGGCCGACATCGCCTTTCTCTCTGCGGGCAGTCGTGGCGCTGCGTTTCCCGCCGATTATCTTTACAACGCCCCTATGCGGGGCGAAAACCACGTCTCCGGTTTTTCAGGTCAGCTCGGAGCGCTGTTGCTGTGCGTGTCTGCTTTCCACGCCGCCGCTTCAATGTGCCGCCTCGTTTAGAAGCGGCGATTCACTCCACACCACCCTCACCTCATCTGCGATTTAAGGCCCTTGCCATCGTCCGGGTTTAGCCTCTGCCTCCCGGATCGCGCATTGGTTTGAGTGGTACTTTGTGTTTGGCGATGCGCCACCATGAATGCTCGTTGTGATGGGTTTGCGCTTTTGCTCGTGCTGACGCCCTCGCCGGGCGCTATCCCCACATCCACGTCAGCATGTTGAAACTGGATCGTTGTGCCGTTAGGAGCGCTCACGCGCTTGCACCCGGTCTGATGACTCTCCACACACACTGGCCTTACTGTCGTCTTGCAGGCACCGTTTCGGGATTGCTCCCGGTGGGCGGTTGAACTGGGTTGTTAAGGATCGGTGCCCGGTGTGCTGGGCTGGTGAGACAAATGTAAACCATAGTTTCCACAAACGTCAACTTGAGTTTCATTTTTTGTTAACTCCAGTTTGCATTTATGACACACAGCCTGCAGGGTAAAATGCCAACGTCACAGCGCATTGGTGCCGCACATGAAAGTCGCTTTAGTAGGCCTCACACTTGCTTTGTCCGTTACCTCGGCCATGGCTTTTGACGTTCAATACGGGAAGATGACAGGTCTAGTTGGAACGCTCGTAGATCAGAAGGGGATGGACTGCTGCACGAATGGGAAAGAGAAGATGATTACCTTTCCAGCACTTAAGCTTGATATGCCGATCAATGTGTCCCCTGCGAATAATCAAGATCCAGACATGGATGAAATGCCAGAACAAGGGATAAAACTCATGCAACTGGTTCTGAAAGACAGGGATCAATGGCAAGCATTTAAGCGGTGGAAAGGTAAAAGGGCCAGGGTACAGTGCGCTCTATTTCACGCAACCACCGGGCATCATCTGACCCCTGTTCTATGCGACGTGTCCGATATCAGAGCGCCTTGAGCAAGAGACACTAAATGCCAAAAGAGAAAATTAGTTGTCCGCACTGCGACAGCGAACTTGTAGTTACCAAAAACGCAAATGGACTACCGGCGATATGGGCCGCCCCTAGCGCAACCATCAGCACTTTCCAAGCCGAGGGACAAGCGACGATCACGGTTGTAAATGCGAGCTTTTCACCAAGCTACACCTATCACATTTACAAGTGCTCCAGCTGCAGCTACATGGAGATGCGAGACTATCTGGAAGCCAAAAATGCCAGTTCATGATATTGGTGAGGCCCGTGGCAAACGAGAACAAGCCCCTCAAACCCTTGAAGGCGGCGGCGGGCCGCCTCATAATGACCACATGAGCACCGCACCTACACGTGAAGAGTTCGAAGCCAAACTGGAGACCATCGAGACCAAGATGGATGCCAGGGTGCAGCGCATCGAGGACAAGATGGATGGGTTCTTGTCGGCAAGCAAAGAGACCCAAGACTCCATCAAGAGCCTAAAAACGACGATCATTGTTACCGCCCTCTCGACGGTGCTTGCAATTGTTCTTGGGGTTGCTGCCTTCAATTCAACAGTATTGAGCAACATGGTTACCTCATTCGAGTCCGGAAAGAACACCGCGCAGGCCATCGACAAGGCCCAGAACGACCTACAGAAACGGGAGGAGCGCCTGGACGTGATCGACAAGAAGCTGGATAAGTTGATAGCGGCGCCACCGCAGCCCCAGAAGTAACCCAGCAAGCCCGCTGCGCGCGGGCTTTTTCACGAGCAATACGATAGCCTGCAATCGAACTTCGAAAGCATTGTATCGCCCCGGTCGTCGAAAATGCCTTGATGAACGGACGAGGCAAACGCATCAGGGAAGAGCGCATCGCGCGAGGCTGGTCTCAAGAGGTGCTCAGCAGGAAAGCCGGCGTGACCCGCGGCACTGTATCAGCACTTGAGAATGGCATGAGCAAAGGCACCACTCACTTGCTACCCCTATCAAAGGCCCTGAACGTGAGCCCTCAATGGCTTGAAACTGGGAAAGAGCCCAAGCGGCCCATACCAGAACCTGGCGCCGCTTACATCTCTGCGGACAGCCTTGAAGATCTTGCAGATCAACTTCTTGCCCGCGGCCCAGAAGAAGCCGGTCGCCTCCTGACCCTACTCCTGCAGAAACAAGCGGATCGTCGCTGATCCTGGCCGCGACGACCTGGACTGTTGCGCATACGCGTCACTCGTTCTGCAACAAAAGTGTGCGCTAGCACTACCTGGCACTGCTATTGTTAAAACTAAGTAAAAACGCTTAACATGCGCACGTGCCAGAAGAGACGTTCCACACCCGACTACGAGCTGCAATAGAGGCTCGTGGCACAACAGTCACAGCCGTAGCCGCTCATCTCAGCATCAGCAGGTTTACTGTAAATCGCTGGTTAAAATCCCAAATGCCTGATGCTGAACAGATATCCAGACTCGCCGCATACCTGAACGTCAGCGTGGATCACTTGCTGCGCGGCTCAGAAATCGACCACGACCACATGATGCGTTGTCAGATTTTGTTTGCAATGTCTACTGACCTACAGACCAGCCAGGTCAACGCCATGATCACTCTTGCCGAAGGTCTTCTTGCTACAAAAATGTAGCAAATATATACAGAGCAAAATCTGTTCACATTTCGCGTTTTGCATTCTCTCGTCGCACACTACTCCCACAGCCCAGTTCATGGGCGGCCGATAACGAATAACGAACGGAGTGGAAATGACTTGTGGAAGCGCGGCAGCACCTTGTATTCATGCTCAGAATTGCCATCACTACAGGGCAACCCCCCTATACAGCAACACAGATCGGGCGTTCGTAAGCCTCAGGATTGACAAGGCAGGAAAGCTAAAACTCAAGTATGGAGGTGAGGCAAAGGCACTTCTTAGCAAACTGAACGAACTTTTCAGGGCAATGGAATAAAAAAAGGCGACCACATGGTCGCCTTTTAGTTTGGCAATTTCTGGCTGTTTTCGGCAAGCAACCTGATCGCTTGCAACACTTCATCAGGCCCCTTCTCCTTCACCTGGCGCACCAACTCTTCCAGCGAGTTTGCTACCACGTACCCTCCACTACCAGCTTCCGGCTGCATCTCACCTTTTCCGGATGCAAGCCAATCCGCGCTGACTTGAAGTGCCTTAGCGACTTTGTAGAGGTTTTCACCATCAATCCCAGCCGTCGGGTTGTTCATCCACTTGTAAGCAGCGGGCCGTGACACTCCAACCTGGTTAGCAAGCCAGTTTGGTGTTTTTTTACTCCCAGTCTTCTCGCTTAGGACGTCTAACGCCTTGCGAATCCGGGTTCCAAGATTGTTTTCCATGATAACCAAGGTTAGCGGATATTTTGCAAACCCAGGATTGCATTGACTGTAAACCATAGTTATCATCACCAGTATGAGAACCGCCATTGTTGTTTCGTACTTTGGACCTGGCCGCGGCACAAAGTCCCGAATCGCCAGATCACTAGGCGTCTCCACTGCTGCAGTTGCCAAGTGGGGCGAGACCGTTCCCGATGGCAGCGCATACCAGTTAATCAGACGCTTCCCTGAGCTGGACCAGATTGATAAGGAAGACTGGGCAAAGTCGAACTCGCCCGCGCCAGCTGTTGAGTGAAGTATGTCAATGATCTTTTCTCTAGAAAATGATCATTTTTTTCGAATTAACTTTTGGAGACGATAGATGAGCGATCGCCTCAACTGGGCCATCCGCGACACGGTCGACGCGTACAAGGGCACTCAGGAAGAGCTGGCCATGATCTGCAACGTCAATCCGAACACGTTCCGCAACAAGATCAAGCCGGACAAGGCTCAGCCAGGATCGGGGCAGTTCAATGCAGAAGAGTTGGAGCGGCTGATAAGCGTCACCCGCGACGCCCGAACCCTGCAAGTGCTGGCCGACCAGATTGACCACGACGTGGTGCCCAAGAAGTGTGATGGCAGCACCCCAGAAGAGATGGTGATCCAGCAGCTGTACTGCATGGTGAAAGGCAGCAATGCCGAGCATGACTTGCGCCGCTGGTGGCGTCGTGTTGAGCACAAACCCCAGGAGCTGCGCAAAACGATCTCAGCCATGGCCTGCATGCTGCTGAAGCTGTCCGAGATGTGTGATGACTGACACCTCGATCCACTTCCGCAGCGCGCGTGACGACTGGGAAACGCCACAGGACCTGTTCGACGCCCTGCACGCCGAGTTCCAGTTCACCGTGGATGTGTGCGCCACAGCGGAAACGGCGAAGTGCGCCCAGTACTACACGAAGGCCGACAACGGCCTCGAAAAAGACTGGAGCGATGAGGTGGTCTGGATGAATCCGCCGTTTGGCCACGTCACCAAACGCTGGATGGACAAGGCCCGACTGAGCAGCCTTCGCGGCGCCACGGTCGTCTGCCTGGTTCCGGCTCGTTTGTCGGTGCTGTGGTGGCACAGAAACGTGTTTCTGGCTTCCGAGGTGCGCTGCCTGCGCCCTCGCCTGCAGTTCGTAGGCGCAGCACAGAAGGCACCGTTTGACGCGGTGCTGGTGATCTTCAGGCCTGGGGACACCCAAGCCAAGTTTATTGGTTATGACCTGCCTGGCGCGCGAAAGCTGAAGCCGGCAACGGTGGAGGCAGTAGCCGGCCGGCGCCGGAAGAAATTGGGGAAGTAAGTCGCCCGCGGCGTCGCGGGAAAAACAAAACCCCCGGTCATTGCGGTTGCAGCCGCTCACGGGGGTTATGCAGATAACTGGAGTGATTATGCAGACCAATTCTGAAGAATTCAACCTGAACATTACTTCGCCGGCGTGGGAGCAGCCCTTGCCGATTGAATGTTGGCTGGAGCCGAAGGGAAACGGCGAGACTCGCCTCCTGTTGGCCGTGCAACACCCGGTCAAGGAGAAGGTGAATCTCGCTCTACACGACTCCGCCGGCAACAACATCGGCTGGCTGGTACTGGCGCCCTATGCGGAGCTCAGAAACCGAGCTGTGCTCGAAGTAGTGGAAGTGCGGCCGGCAGGTTGTCCAGCCCCAGGTCTATCAAACGCGTGGTCAGGTGCTTTAGGCCTTCTGCGGGGAGGTCTTTCAAATGGCCTATGAGCGTCTTTTTCTCTTCTGGAGAGATGTCGGCAGTAGCCAGCTTCACCTCCAGCAAATCTCGGATGGTGTCAGCATGCAATTTGACGTTGACCACGCCAAGGATCGCGCTGAGCCCACCATCATCAGAGAGGAAGTCCAGTCCTGCGTGCGTAATTTGCAGCTGGCCAATGTTAATAACAAAACTGCCATCCATACACATGCTGCAAAATCCAGGCTGGATGAGCCCATGCATTTCAAGATACTTGGCATTAGCAACAAAAACGTCCTCGCTCATCTCCTCCTCAATTTGCGCAAAGTCTTCTCTGCTAAGCAGGCCTGGGAAAGTGCCTGCCAGCATTTCGAGAATTTTGCGTTGATAACGCCTATCGAGCTTCATGACATCCCTTTCGGTGCTGTTCGTTGTGAGAGACAACAGCATATACCGATCTGGGATGTCACCCAATCCGACTTTCGGCAAGGCGGCACGCTATGAGCAACCAATGGCTCAGGCTCTGGCACGACATGCCAAACGACCCCAAATGGCGGACGATCAGCCGCATCTCAGGGCAACCAATTGCCCTTGTGCAAGCCGTCTATCTGCATTTGCTGGTCGATGCGTCACGCAATGTCACGCGAGGTCACGTGACTGTCACGGCAGAAGATTTATCCAGCGCTCTCGACGTGACAGAGGACGCAATCAAGGCCATTCAAGACGCGATGCAAGGCCGCGTTTTGGACGGAAATAAGCTCTCCGGATGGGATGGGCGTCAACCAAAACGCGAAGATCCTGGCAACGAAGAAACCGGCGCAAAGTCAGCAACAGAGCGGAAGAGAGAACAGCGCCAGCGTCAGAGAGAAGCCAAAGAGCGTTTAGGGTCACAACCAGAGTCACGGCAATGTCACGACGAGTCACGCAATGTCCCGCTAGATAAAGATAAAGATACAGATAAACCCACCTCACTACGTTCGGTGGGTGAGAGCTCGCGCGACACCGGCGATGGCCTCACCGTCCCTGACGACTTTCAACCGGCACGGGTTGACGTGGCGAAAGCACAATCGTCAGGCCTGGATCTGGCGACCGAAGTCGATCGCTTCGTTGCCCACTACCAAGCCCGACGCGAGACCCGTGCCGACCTGCAAGCCTGGCAGGCTCAATTCCGCAAGTGGATGCTCGACCAGCAGCAGTTCAACGCCGACCGGCAGCGTGTAACTGACGCCAAGGTCCGAGCCGCAAACCGTCCAGGCGCTGATGCTGGCCGCGCCGCCGCAGCCGACGCAATCGGCGTTGGCGATCAATACTTCACCACCGGAGGCAGCTATGAAGCGATCCCATCTTGACCGCGCCACGGTGCGGGAGATTTTCCGCGTTCTCCGCGGCAGTTTCGGAAGCGTGTTCCTCGAAAAATTCAGAACGGGGAAGTTGGTCGAAGGCGGCCCGAATGACGGCCACGACGTCGGCGTACTGGAGGCGATGGACGTGTGGGCTCACAAGCTGCGGAACCTGTCCGCTGCTGACGTCAAGCACGGCCTGGAGGTCACGTTCAAGCACCCACCATCCTGCGACGAGTTTTTAACGGCCTGCTGCTCCCGCGATATCCGCCCACCAGCGCCGGAGTACAACCAGGCCCAGCTTGAGGCGCCGAAGATGACCCGCGAAGAGGCCGAAGTGCAGATCGCTCAGGTCAAGCGGGCAGCGCGAGGCATGCGCTTCCCGAGTGACAACGTGCGCAAGCTGGAATGGGCATACGCCATCGCCGACGAGACCGCGCGAGGCGTCTACAAGGGCGGGATGCATGGCAAGCGTATGGCGGCCGAAGCGATCAAAGACTCGCGCAAGCCAGTCCCCGAGTCCCTTGTGCCGTTCCTGACGAAAACCAACCCCATGGAGGACGCGGCATGACCGTCCGCCAAATCACACTGATCCTGCCCTACCCGATCAGCGCGAACCGCTACTGGCGCTCGTTCGTGCCGCGTGGCCAGAAACGCGCCGTGGTGGTGGTCAGCGAAGAGGCCAAAGCCTACAAGTCCGCTGTCCAGATGATCGCCTACAGAGCCGGCGTCATTCGCCCGATCGGCGGCCGGGTTCAGGTTGACATCCAGCTGTTCGCAAAGCGCCCGCAAGACTGGGCCAGGCGAGCCGCCAAAGACCCCGAGGGCTGGTGGGATAGTGTCCAGTGCATCGACTTGGACAACGCCCGCAAGGTGCTGAACGACGCGCTGAAGGGTATTGCTTTCGGCGACGACAAGCTGATCAAGCGCGACAGCGGCGAAGTGATGGAGCCGGACGGCCCGGCCCGCGTGGTGGTGACCATCACGCAGATGGCAAAGCCGCAGACACAGGGCGCGCTGTTCGCCGCCTGAATAACAACACACTTTGGATCGGGGACAATATGCAATTCAGCACAGTCAGGAGCTTGGTGGGATGGGCGTTTCAGATGTCCGAGGCAATCCCGGTGAAGGTCCAGAAGTTCGCCGAGGCGGCGCCGCGCGAGTTCGGCGCGCTGACCCCGGACGAGTTGAAAATGCTGGCGGTGGACATCCTCGCGAAGGTGGCCAGGCTGCCGGCGCGCGAACAGCAGGTGCTGGCTGCATACTTCACGGCGGACACCAGGGCAGTCAACGAGGCCGCCAAGCTGTTGCCGGGTGGTTGGCCCACCGCTCTACGTCGTGAGCTCGCCCGCGGCTGGGCGAATGATCAAGTGCTGGCGCGCGACCAACGGGACATCGCCGAGACCTTCATGCTGTCCGAGGCAACGACAACGCGACGCAAGCAGGAGGCGTTCGGCACCCTCTCCCGCCACTTCAACCAGGCCCTGGATGTGCTCGAGATCCAGTTGCTTGATTTGGTGCGACATGCAAATCGCTTCAACGCCAAGCGCCACGCGGCTTTCCACAAAAGTACTTGCGCTGCCGCGTGAAATTTTCTACACTGTTTTGCAGCAGCCCGAACTACGTCCAGTTCGGGCTTTTTGCATTCCAGGCCTACGCTTTCGCGTGGGCCTTTTGCGTTTCTGGAGGCCCACTGCGATGACCTGGTATCTGCAAAGCGATGGCATTCGTCAGATGATTGACGATCACATCCATCCTGGCTTCTGGAAAATCGATAGCTGCACCGCAGATACGTGGAAGCAAGCCAAGGCATTGCTGCTGGGGAAATAGCCATGCACATGGAACACACCCGCGCAGTCCTCGACGCCTGCCATCTGCGCGAAGGCCAGCACGTGCTAATGGCATCCGGCCGGGCGGCGCGCGTCGCCGAAATCGGGCCCAAGACGATCCGCTTCGACTACCTGGAGCGCAACCAGCCGGACGACTACATCGTTGTCCCGCGGTACAAGGTGCCCGAATTGGTAAGGGTATGACCATGCAAACAGGTCGTTGGAGATTTCGCCGCAACTGGCGCGGCAAGATGATTCTGCAAATCGAGGTGGCGGACTGGTCAATTGTTCGAACGATCTGGGGATGGCAAAGGCGCTGGAACTTCCGGTGGCGCGATGCGACGGTGGAAGAGTTTGGAGCCCTACTGACCACTCAAGGCCATCTCGCTGAGGAGTTTGCTACCAACCCTTCGTTTGCTCCTCCGCCGCGGCAGATGCCGGTCGGTGTTAATCCTTTTCCGACGGGGCCAAGGCCGAACCCGCCGAAGGCGCCCCCACGTAAAAAGTAACGATCCAGAGAGGGGCGTCATGTCTGCGCCATTTATCTCCGTCCGCTCCAACGTCCAGCAACTGCGGCGCAAACTATCCATGACCGCGCGCGACCAGCTTCCATTCGCCACCGCCCAAGCGCTTACTGCTGTAGCGAAGATTGTCCAGACCGGAGAGACGGAGCAACTCCGCAACAAGCTGAAGAACCCCTCGCCGTTCACGCGCAACAGCGTGGGCATGCGCGGTGCGCGCAAGAGCAATCAGGAGGCGATGGTCTTTATCAAGGACCAGGCCGCGCGCTACCTCGCTCCCTACGAGACGGGTGGCGAGCACGTCCTCAACGGGCGCGCGCTTCTGAACCCGAAGGACATCAAGAAGAACGCATACGGACAACTGTCGCGCGGCACGCTGGCAAGGCTCAAGGCCAGGCCGGACATCTTCATCGGCAAGGTGAAGACCAAGCGCGGCATCGTGAATGGAGTGTGGCAGCGGCCAGTTGATCCGCGTCGCGTGACGCTGCTGACCGGCAAGCGCAAGAAGCTGCGCGGATTGAACGAGGTGATGGACGACAAGCGCGGCCATCTCAAGCTGCTGATCCGGTTCGGCGATGCACTGCCGGTGGAGACTCATCTGGGTTACCACGAGCTGGCCGCGGCCTTGGTCAACCGGCACTTCAATCGCGAGATGGGGCGCGCGCTGGCCAAGGCCCTGGCATCAGGCCGGTAGTTCCAATGGGTCCTTCCTAGAGGGTAGAGTTCCACGGGCATTGCGCGCCGCGATTCCTCCCCAGCTATAGGTCCTGAAAGGTGTTCGCACCCATGTCTGAACTGATATCGCTCAGAGAATTTGCGCGTCGTGAAAATTGCTCCGACACACTGGTGCGCCGCGCCGTAAAACAAGGCCGGCTGGTGCTTTCGGACGGTGGGAAGCTTGATTCAAGACTGGTCGGCACTGCATGGCGAGAGGCCAATGCAAAGGGTGCAAACACTGCGAACACAAGTGCGAACAGTTCGCAGGGTGTTCGCAGTTCGCAGTTCGCACCGGATGACGGCGCGAATCTATCGATTGAGGACACTGCGCGCAGCATGATTGCCAGTGGCGCGGCGCCGGATCGCGACTATGCCGAGGCATTGCGCGTCAAGGAAAACTATCTCGCCCTGCTCCGCCAGTTGGAATACGAACAGAAGTCCGGACTGTTGATTGAACTGGGTCTGGCCAAAGGGGTGCTTTTTGAATGCGCCAGGGCGGCGCGCGACGCATGGCTTAACTGGCCGGCCCGCGTCGGGCCTCTTGTTGCCGCCGACCTCGGACTGGAGGCCGACCGCGTAACAGAGGTATTGACCGAGCATGTCCACAAGCACATTCAACAGCTCGGCGAACCCGAGGGGGACTTCAGCGCAGAAAGCTGACGCACTGCGTGCGTCCTTTCAGCATGGCTGGACCCCCCCTCCACGGATCAGCGTTCCTGAGTGGGCGGAC
Organism: Chromobacterium sp. LK1; assembly: GCF_001043555.1. NCBI lineage: Bacteria > Pseudomonadati > Pseudomonadota > Betaproteobacteria > Neisseriales > Chromobacteriaceae > Chromobacterium > Chromobacterium sp. LK1. Next base: position 12,431 of record NZ_LDUI01000041.1, read on the forward strand.
AGGTATCGCAAACTGGCAAAAGAAGCCGGCAGCACATCAGGCAACTGGGAAACGGCGACTGTAGAGGTCGCCCGCGGCCCTATGCTTGCGGTTACAGAACCAGGCGTCCACGTGATCACAACGATGTGCTGCACGCAGTTGATGAAAACGGCGCTGATCGAGAATGTTTTTGGCTACTTTGCCCACCTCGATCCTTGCCCCATCCTGCTGTTGCAGCCCAAAGAGGAGTCTGCGGAGCAGTTCTCCAAGGAACGCATAAGCCCGCTGATCCGTGTCACGCCGGCTCTACGCGAACTAATTGGAAGCGGGAAAACCCGAAGCGCAGACGAAACCCTGCTTTACAAGTCCTTCCCTGGCGGGTTCCTGGCCCTGGCTGGCGCCGGTAGTCCTGACAACCTGGCGCGGCGCCCTATCCGTGTCCTGCTGGCCGACGAGGTGGACAAGTACCCGGTCACTCGCGAGGGCGACCCTATCGCGCTGGCGGAAGAGAGGACGGCAACATTCGACGTCAACTGGCTCTCCGTCCGTGCGTGCTCTCCCACTCTGGAAGATGAGAGCCGGATTGCCGATAGTTATGCTGAGTCGGATCAACGAAAAGCCTCGGTCGAATGCCCACACTGTGCCGCCCGCGTTTTCCTGGACTTCTTCAAACACGTCAACTGGGACAAACCTGACGGAAAGCACGCTCCGAAAACCGCGCGTATTTATTGCGACTGCTGTGGCGCCGGCTGGTCAGAGGGGGAACGCCTGCGCGCACTTCAAACAGTGCGCTGGCACCAGACTCGACCATTTGAATGCTGCGGTCAGCGCCACTCTCCGCTGGATCTATATGAGCAGGCAAAACAGCAGGAAGGACCGGTTACTTCGGTCTGGGATTGGTGGGCAAGCGAGCGTCACGCCGTCTACCGCGCCAAGTGCCCTGAATGCGGCAGTTGGGGGGTAGACAACGCTCATGCGGGCTACCAGGCCAGCAAGCTGTTCAGCCCTTGGCAGAAAGATAAGCCATCTGACATTGCCGCGAAGTACTTGGCCGCAAAAGGCGATCCTGACAGAGAGCAGGCCTGGTGGAATACGCAGATGGGGCTGCCGCATCGACCTCACTCCGGCAAAGAAGTAAGACTGGAAGCGCTGGTAGCGCGCGGCGAAGTCTGGCCAGCTGCAGTTCCGGAAGGTGTCGCGGCCATCACGATTGGCGTGGACGTCCAAGACTATCGCTTGGAGATGGAGGTTGTCGGCTGGGGACGTAACGAAGAGTCCTGGTCCATCGACTACCACGTGATCGATGGGGAAATGAGTGAGCCCGAAACCCAGAAGCAACTGGATGAGTATCTGAAACAGATATGGCATCGCAACGATGGTCGTGGGTTTGGCGCGATGGCTACCTGTATCGACTCAGGCGGTCATCACACCCAAGCAGTATACGAGTTTGCAAAAGCTCGTCTCGGACGCAAGGTCTGGGCTATCAAAGGTGAATCTGCGCGTAGCGGGCAAAGAAACCCTGTATGGCCAACCAAACGCCCACGCTCGCGAACCAAGGCATCTTTCCGCCCCATTATCTTGGGAGTAAACGCCGCCAAGGACACCATCAGAAATCGACTTCAACTCGATGCGCCAGGCCCCGGCTACATGCATTTCCCTGCTGATCGAGACATCAACTACTTCGCCCAGTTAACGGCTGAGCGAATTGTGGTGAAAGAAGTCGGAGGCGCTCGTTACCGGGTTTGGGAGCAGCCATCCAATAAGGCCAACGAGGCGAGCGATTGCCGCGTCTACGCGTATGGCGCCTTGTGTGGCTTGCTGCACTTCGGCTTAAAGCTCAATCAGCTTTCAACATCAACCGCTTCGAAAGTGGAGCAGCCCGTCAGTCATAACCCTGCTGCTGCGGAGGTAAAGCCGTTGACCTCTAAGCCTCGATCACTCGTCCGCCGCATGGCATAGGAGCCAAAGTGTTTACGCCTCAAATCAATAATTTCACCGGCATTTCCCAGGCACAGCTGCAGCAGTGGCTGACTGAGGCACAAGTAGCGCTTCACCGCCTTAGCACAGGCTCCATGGGTGAGTCGTATTCATACACACAGGGCGATGGAACCAAATCCGTAACCTACACCCGCGCCAACTTGGCCCAGCTGCAGCAGCACATCAACTCATTGATGTATGCGCTGGGAATGAGGAGGCGCAGGCCCATCCGACCGGTATTCTAATGGACAACCAATTCACTCTACTGGGATCGGATGGCCGCCCGCTCCCTCCGGCGCGCTCCTCTGTTAACGAGTCAACCATCAGGACTGAGGGGTTGCCTCTGGCAGGGACATCGGCATTCCCATACGACGCGTCCAGTTGGACGACGCAGGAGATGGGCGACTGGCTGCCTTGGATTCGCTCGCCGGATGCGGAAATCAACCAATTCCGCGATCGGATGGTTGCACGCAGTCGCGACTTGGTGCGAAACGATGGGCTGGCCCAGGGTGCCGTCACTCGTATCCTGGACAACACCGTTGGTGTGTCGATGCGCCTTTCGGCCATGCCAGATTACCGCGCCCTGGCCACACTGACCGGAATCACGGCTTTCGATGCGGAATGGGCCAATGAGTTTCAACGGGCTACTGAAGCAATGTGGCGAGGTTTTGCCGATGATATCGGTCGCTACAACGACCTATCGCGTCAATTAACTGTATCGCAACAGTTACGGTTGGGATTGCGCCACAAACTGGTGGACGGGGATAGCCTGATTGTTAACTACTGGAAGCCGGATCGGGTATATCCAGGCGGTGCACGCTATGCCACTTGTTACTTGGTAGTGGACCCGGACCGCCTGTCCAATCCTTTCCAGATGGTGGATACCAAATACCTACGAAACGGAGTTGAGATAGACGACGATGGCGTGCCTATTGCCTATCACCTCCGAAAAGCCCACCAGAACGACTGGTACAACGCAATCGAGTCCAACGAGTGGGAGCGGATCGAGCGAGAAGACCAAGATGGTTGGATGCGCGTGATTCACGATTTTGAGCGGGATCGAGCCGGACAGAACCGTGGCATAGGCATTTTTACGTCGGTGCTGAGCCGCTTCAAGATGCTGGCGCGCTACTACGGCGTTGAATTGCAGGCGGCCACCATCGCATCATCGTTTGGCACTTACATCACCAGCCCGTTCGATGCAGCACAAGTCGAGGAAGCGATCAACGGCACCGATGAGCTTTCGGCTTACCAGGATCTCCGCGCGGAATTCCATGCGGCGCGGCCGGTAATGCTCAATGGCGCGCGCATCCCCACATTGGCGCCTGGTGAATCCATTGAAACCGTAGCGTCCGCGCACCCTCACAGTGGGTTCGGCGAGTTTGTCCGAGCCATGCAACTGACGTTTGCCGCCGCCTCCGGTGTTTCAGCGGAGCAGATCACGCAGGACTGGTCACGCACCAACTACTCATCCGCACGCGCGGCACTACTGGAAAGCTGGAAAACACTGGAGCGCCGTCGCGCCGAGTTCAAGATCGGCACGGCATCACCCATGTACGCCACTTGGCTGCACGAGGCGATGGACAACGGCGATCTTCCGCTGCCGCGCAACGCGCCTGATTTTCTGGAGTTCCGCACGCAGTATGCGCGGTGCGACTGGCTCAGCGTAGGCCGCGGCTGGGTGGATCCGGTCAAAGAGCCGCAGGGCTCTGTCCTAAAAATGGACGCTGCTCTTTCTTCATTGAAGAAGGAATGCTCTGAACAAGGACTCGACTACGAGGAAGTCATCGACCAACGCGCCCTAGAGGCCAAGAAGTTCAAGGACGCAGGACTCCCCGCGCCGAAGTGGTATGGCGCCGATGCCACAGAGGCCTCAACCCCAGAAGAAAGAGCGACCCCGCAATGATCAACTACCCTCACCTGGCCCAGCGGCTTTTCAACGTGCCGCTGGCCATTACCCCGCAAAAAGCCGAGGTGGTCATGGCTGCGCTGGCCGACCGGTTTGGCCTGGCGCGCCTATTTCATGCGGATGGTCGCGTTGTTGCGCTGGAAAGCTGGGATGGCGATATCGGTTCACCGGCTGAGAACAAGCCATACCAAGTGGTTGCCGGCGTAGCGGTCATCCCGGTCAGCGGCACGCTGGTGCAGAAATTGGGCACCATGTCTCCGTTTTCCGGCATGACGGGCTACGACGGCATTCGCGCCAACCTCAGCCTGGCGCTGGCGGATGACTCAGTGCATGGCATCGTGTTCGATATCGACTCGCCTGGCGGCGAAGTGGCGGGTTGCTTTGACCTGGCCGACGCCATCTACGCCGCACGTGGCGAGAAGCCTATCTGGTCGATTCTGACTGAAAACGCCTATAGCGCCGCTTACGCGCTGGCCAGCGCCACTGACCGAATCATCGTCCCGCGCACTGGAGGCACCGGAAGCGTGGGCGTGATTTGCATGCATGTCGATATGTCAAAGGCGCTCGGATCCGCCGGGGTCAACGTCACCATCATTCACTACGGCGATAAGAAGGCAAACGGCAGTGATGTAAGGCCGCTCTCATCCGAGGCCCTGGCTGATATTCAGTCGGATGTTGACGAGATGGGGGAGCTTTTTGTCGAGACCGTCGCCCGCAACCGGGGGATTCCCACCCGCGCAGTACGAAGCACCCAGGCTGGCACCTTCATGGGTTCTGCTGGCGTCAAAGTCGGCTTTGCTGACGCCGTCATGGCGCCGGACGCCGCATTCCGTGCCTTGCTGGCCAAGCTGGGCTAAACATCTGGAGGTATTTATGTCTTTTCTTTCCCGCCTGTCGGGCAGCCTTTCCTTTGCCCACCTTGCCGGCGTGTCCGGTGCCCGTGGACGTCGCGCCGAGGGCGAAGACCATGACGACGAAGAGCGCAAAGGCGGCCGCCGCGCAGAAGATGACGATCTGGACGACGATGACCGCAAGAGTAGCCGCCGCGCCGAAGAAGGTCAGGACGATGACGAAGACGACCGCAAACGCAGTCGCCGTGCAGAGGGCGACGACCGGGACGACGAGGATGACCGCGACAGCGACAAAGGCAAGCGCGGCAAGAGGGCCAAGCGTGGCGAAGAACCGGACGCGGACGAAGATGATGATCGCGATAGCGATCCGGATGCCGAGGATGATGAGGACGAGATGCGTGGCAAAAGTGCTATCGCCAGAGCTCGTCGTCGTGAACGCGCCCGCTGCGCCGCTATTTTCGGCTGCAAAAATGCCGCTCGCAACCCGGTGCTGGCCGCCAACCTGGCATTCAACAGCTCGATGACCCGCCGCGAAGCGCTGGCTGTGCTGCGCGATACGCCGGCAGGCGTTCCGGCTGGCAATGCAGGACGAGCCGCGCGTAACCCGCAGCTAGGCGCCTCCGATGGTGCGCCCCCTAGCCGCAAGGCCGTGCAAGACAGCGCATGGGACCGCGCCTTCGCCAAGGCCCGTCGCTAACCCAACCATTCGAAAGGATATAGACACATGGGTAACCCTACTGTCGCCCCACTGCAAGAGTGGTGGCATAACGGCGGATTCATGGTTTCGGAAGCGCCCGGGCATCAATCGCGCGACCAGATTCTGCTGACCGGAGGCCAGTTGGTATTGGCCGGCACGGTATTGGGCCAGATATCGACCAGCAATTCTTCCCCGGCCGCAACTGCTGCCGCGGGAGCGACCAACGTCGGCAATGGCACGCTCACCATCGGCACCCAGCCCCAGGCCGGGTTCACTCCTGCAGGTGTATTCACCGTTACCCTGACGGCGCCGACGGTGTTCAGCGTTACCGGCCCGAACAACTTCAACAACGTCGACCAGCCGGTCGGCACCGCTTTCGACGCCGATGGCATGGTCTTTACCGTGGCCGCGGGCAGTAAAGCGTTTGCTGCAGGTGATTCGTTCAGCATCACCGTCACGTCGCCAGGAACCACCGGCCAGTGGCGGCCGCTGAATCCGACGGCATCGGATGGCTCCCAAGTGGCCGCAGGCGTACTGTTCGCTACCAAGGATGTGACCGCTGGCCCCAAGCCTGCCCTGGGGGTTGTTCGCATGGCGGAAGTGAACGGCTCCGAGTTGATTTGGCCGACGGGTATCACGCCGACCCAGCAGGCCGCTGCGGTTTCTCAACTGGCTCAAGCCCACCTCCTCGTTCGCTGATACCAATACCCCCAAATTTGAAAAGCCGCCCACTGGGCGGTTTTTAAATTTCCGAAAGGCTGATCCATGTCCGGCAATATCCTCGACATCTTTCACCAGGATGCGTTCTCGGCCATCACGCTGACCGATGCTGTACAACGCAACCCCTTCCAACCTAGCGGCCTGGGCGAACTCGACATTTTCGATCCCAATCCGATCCGCACCAAAGCGCTGGCCGTTGAAGAGCGCCAAGGTAAACTGGTGCTGATCCCGTTCAGCGAGCGCGGTGCCGAAGGCACCCAGCGCACCACCGAGAAGCGCAAGATGCGCTACTTCGATGTGCCGCGCCTGATGCACGATGACACCGTCTATGCCGAGGAGCTGCAAGGCATCCGTGAATTCGGCCAAGAATCGGTGCTGATGCAAGTAGAGACTGAGGTGGCACGCCGGCTGTCCGGCCCCACCGGCCTGCTGGCATCGGTGGAATACACCAAGGAATATCTGCGGCTGGCCGCTGTACAGGGCCTGTGTCTGAACCCCGGCGACGGCAGCATTCTGTACAACTGGTTCGACGAGTTCGGCATCAATCAGGCACCGGAAGTGGCGTTCAATCTCGCTGCTGCGGCTGCCAATACCCTGCGTCCGATCTGCAACGGCATCACCCGCGCCATGGCGCGCGCCGCCCAAGGCTCGTTCACCTCCAACACCCGCGTTCACGCCCTCTGCGGCGATGGTTTTTATGACCTGTTCTCCAACCACCCGGACGTGATCCGCACCTTCTTGAACTGGAGCGACGCTGCTGAGTTGCGCAACAACGGCCAAGGGGGCGCATTCGATTCGTTCGAGTTTGGCGGCATCCGCTGGTGGAACTACCGCGGATCGGACGACAACGCCACGATCAAGATCCCCGACGACAAGGTCAAATTCTTCCCGGTAGGTGCTCCCGGCATCTTCCGTGAAGCCAATGCGCCCGGCGAAACGGTGGACTGGGTGAACACTCCTGGCAAACCGGTGTACGTGCTGCCGATCTTCGACCAGCAGCGCCGCATGTGGTGGAAAATGGAGACCTACTCCTACCCGCTGTTCATCTGCACCCGCCCTGAGGTTCTGATGTCCGGCCGCGCCGAGGGCTGATCGTGATCGACTGGGACGCCATGGTCCTCTCCCCTCTGCAAGGTGTTTTTGGCGAGCCGGTGACGTACACCACCGTTACCGGCCAGTCACTCAGCATCACCGGGGTGTTCGATGAGGCCTACCACGCGGTCGACGGCTTGGGCGACGCGATCTACACCTCCACCGCCCAGCCGGTGCTGGGCATCCGCGCGGCTGAGCTGCCGTTTCCGCCGCAACAGGGCGACCAAATCACCGTCCAGCGGGACAATGCTACCTACTCGGTGGCTGACGTTCATCCCGATGGGCACGGCGCCATCAAGTTGTTGCTGACCTTTGTGTCCGGAGGCTGACATGCTTTACCGTACTCAATTGCGCGATGCGGTGGTAGCGGCTTTGCAGGCGGCGAACACCCTGGCGGGGCAGAAGGTTTATGCCCCGCGTGACCTACCGGTTACCCCGCCAGGCATGCCTCTGATCCTGGTGCAGACCCCTATGGAGCGAAAACAGGGCCGTGGCCCTGTTGGCGCGCCGCAGTTTCTGACCACGGCAACGGTGGCGGTCAACGCCCGGGTGGCGGCAGCCAATGCCGGCCAGGTAGAGAGCCTGCTGGACACGCTGTGTGATCAGATTGAAAACGCGGTACTGACTAACTCCGCCGTGTTGCGCATGGTTCAGCAAGTGCTGGCGGTGGAAACCGAGATCGAGGTTAGCGCCCAGCAGCGAGACCACCTGGGCGAAGCCTGGATGCGTTTCGACTTCGAGTATCCCGAGCTGTTTGCCTTGCCCGTTACCCAGCCGCTCACCGACATCAATGGCACAGCCATCGCCACCACCGGAAATGGAGTGACTCCGCCGGTCGAATTTGATTTCCCCATTCCTCAGGAGTGATCCATGTACGTCAAACCCAAGGACGGTTTCGCCATCCGCGACCCCGACCTGCTTGACCTGTTGCCGGCCGCCGGCCGGGAGGTGCCCGACACCGACTACTGGCAGCGCCGGCTGCGTGATGGCGATGTCGTGCAAGCGGCGCCGGAGGTTCCGGCCCAGTCCGCCACATCCGTCAAGAAAGGCGGTGACAAATGACCATCCCATTCAAGAACATTCCGCAGCAAATCCGGGTGCCGCTGTTCTATGCCGAACTGGACAATAGCCGCGCCAACACGGCGCAGGCCAACCAGCGCGCGCTGATCATTGGCCAGGTGACCGCGGCCGCCATCACGGCCGGCACGGTACCCAATGTCCCGGTGATCAGCCAGGGCGTGACCGATGCCCAAACAGTGGGTGGCCCCAACTCCATGCTGGCGCTGATGACCGCCTGGTATCGCAAGAACGACCAGTTTGGCGAAGTCTGGTATCTTCCGCTGGCCGATGACAGCAATGCCACCGCAGCCAGCGGCAGCATCACCATAGCCAGCGCGCCCACCGCCGGCGGCACGCTCTATCTGTACGTTGCCGGCATCCGTTACGCCATCCCGGTGCTGCCCACCCAAACGCCGGCGCAAATCGCAGCATTCATCGCCACCACTCTGTCCGCGGACGCGGGTTGTCCGGTGCAAGCCACCAACACGGCAAACAGCGCGCTGGTGACGATCACCGCAGTCAACAAGGGACCGTGCGGCAATGACATCGACCTGCGGCTGAACTACCTCGGCCCGATTGGCGGCGAAACCATGCCGGTGGGCCTCGGCGTGCAGATCACGGCCCTGACCGGCGGGGCCACCGCGCCCAGTCTGTCGGCGGCCTTGGCCAACCTGGGCGACCAGCCGTTCGACTTCATCGTCTGCCCGTACAACGACACCACCAGTCTGTCGGCCCTGCAGCAGTTCATGAACGATCAAACCGGTCGCTGGAGCTACGCCAAGCAGCTGTACGGTCACGTGTTCACCGCTCTGCGCGGCACGCTGGGCGCGCTGACCACCTTCGGCGTCACCCGCAACAATCAGCATGAAACCGTGATGGGCTTCAACGACAGCCCGACGCCGAACTGGCTGTTGGCGGCCGCGCTGGGCGGAGCCGTGGCGGTGAGTACGCGCGCCGACCCGGCCCAGCCCTTGCAAACAGTGCCGCTGGCCGGCGTTCTGGCGCCGCCGGTTCAAAGCCGTTTCCAACTGACCGACCGCAACACCTTGCTGTACGACGGCATCAGCACCTTCACGGTGGCCCAGGATGGCACGGTCGCCATCGAGAACCTGATCACCACCTACCAGAAGAATGCGTTCGGCAACCCCGACAACAGCTACCTGGAAGTGGAAACGCTGCATACCCTGGCCTACGTGATGCGATTCCTGCGCACCATGGTCACCAGCAAGTATGCCCGGGTAAAGCTGGCCGCCGACGGGACCCGCTACGCCCCAGGCTCCAACATCGTGACGCCCTCCATCATCAAGGGCGAACTGGTGGCCGCGTACCGGCAGTTGGAGTCGCAAGGGCTGGTGCAGAACGGCGACGCCTTCAAGTCCGGCTTGGTTGTGCAGTTGGACCCCAGCAACCCGGGCCGCGTCAATGTGCTGTTCCCGCCGACGCTGATCAACCAGCTGCGCATCTTCGCGCTGCTCAACCAATTCCGGCTGCTGTAAGCCGCCACGCAATGGAGCGCTGCCTTTGGGCAGCGTTTCGCATTTCTGGGAGCAAACATGGCAGTAGACAACACTTACCTGCTAGCCGGCACCTGCCAGTTGAGCGTCAATGGCACCTCGTATCTGGTGGCCGGCGACTTCGGCTACAGCCCGGCCAAAGTCAAACGTGAAACGCTGACCGGCAAGGACGGCGTGCACGGCTACAAGGAAGAGCCAGTGCCCGGCTATATCAAGGCCAAACTGCGCGACAGCGGTGGCCTGACCGTCGCTCAACTCAACCAGATGACCAACGTCACCGTCACCCTGCAGCTGGCCAACGGTAAAAACATCGTGGGACGCAACATGTGGACGGTGGAATTCCCTGAAGTCGATTCGGTGGAAGGCACCATCGATGTGAAATGGGAAAGCGCCAGCGTCGAGGAGGCATGATGGTGGACGAAAACAAACCTGAAGTGCCGGATGAGCTGACGTTGACGCTGCGCAAGCCGATTGATTTCGGCGGCGAACAGATTCACGTTCTGGAGTTGCGCGAGCCGACGCTGGACGAGTTGGAGAAATTCTCCAAGGAGTACCAGAAGAACGGCCATATCGCGGGCAGCAAGTTTCTGATCTCGCTGGTCAGCGGCCACCCGGTGGCTGCCATTGGCCGTATCGGCGCGCGCGATTACAAGGCCGCCGAGGAGTACCTGGCAAATTTTGTCTGATCGCCCCAGAAGGCGCCTTGCCATCCAACTGGATGGATATCGTGGCTGAGGTCACCCGGTTTTACAGCTGGGGGCCTCATGATGCCTGGGGCCTAACCTGGTCGCGCCTGAACTGGTGGCGATCGCAAATGCTGAGGATGTGTGATGGCGGGAACTGACAATCAATTTCGGATCCGCATCACCGCGGACGACCAGGCCGGCCCGATTATCCAGAAGCTGGAAGGCCGGCTTGGAAAGTTCGCCGCCAAAATGGCGCTTGGCAAGAAGGTCGACGACCTGTCCAAATCCCAGCTTGAGCAGCGCGTCACCCAGCGCTTTGAGGGCTTGGCCAAGAAAATTCAGTCCGTTGGCAGCGCGCTGGGCAATACCGCCAGCAACCTGTCGGCGCCGGTGTCGGCCATCGCCGGCGGCGCCATTGTTGCCGGCATCACCGCCTCCGCCAGCAGCTGGGCCAGCTATGGCAACTCCGTGCTGCGAACCGCGCAAATGACCGGGGTGGGCACCGATGAGCTGCAAAAGCTGCGTGGCGCCGCCAAGCTGGCCGGCATCGAAGCCGAGCAATTGGACGGTGGCATTGGATCGCTGGGCACCACGCTCAATGATGCGGCCAATGGCCGCAATATGGCCGCGCTGGCCATGCTCAACCGCCTGGGCATCACAATCCGCCGCACCAAGGATGGTGCGATCGATACCTCCGCCGCGCTGAAGGACTTGTCGCAGGTGATGGCAAACGACAAGATGTCGCCGCAAACCAAGGCGATGATCGCCGGCCAATTCGGCGTTCAAGGCTTGATGCCGATGCTGATGGATGGGCGCAAGAAGTTGGAAGACGACATGCGCAAAACCGAGCAGATGGGCGCCGTCCAATCGCCGGAGAAGCTGAAAGAGGCAGACGCGGCCAAGCGCAGCGAACGTGAAGCCGGCCTGGGGCATCAGCGCGCCAGCAACTGGCTGGGCGATTATGTGGGCCCGATCTACGGCAAGATTATGGAGGGCGCAGCCAAGATGCTATCGGAGCATCCCGGCATGACGCTGACCGGCGTGGCCGGCGTGGGACTCGGCGGCGCATGGGCGGTCAAGAAGGTGATGTCCAGCCTAGGTGAACGGCTGATCGAGTCCGTGGCCACCAACCTCGGCAAGGCGGTCGCCGGCGAAGCTACCGCCGCGGCAAGCCAATCCGCGGCCAAGGCCGGCCTGGACAAAATCACCCGCGCGACGCTGCCCTTCTTTGGCGAGCTCGCGAGCCGCATCTCTCTGGGCCTGAGCTTGCTGTTGCAATCCGACGAGCTGAACGTCGGTGAAAACGCGATGGTGCAGGCCAATCAAAAGCGCTATGGCATTGGCTCGAGAAGCTGGCATGGGCTGGACCTGCAAAGCAAGGAATTCGCTGACCTGAAGGCCGATGCGAAAAAGGCATACCAGCCCACGCTTGAGTTCGGAGATGAGAAAGCGCTTGAGTATATGAAGCGTTACATCAAAGAGAACCCGAATGCCAAGCCAGCAGGATGGACGGAAGATGAGGAGGCCCCCGCCACGCCCGGCCAGAAGCTGAAGCAGGCGGCGCAGCCGGCACTCCCGCAGAAGGCGCAGAGCACAAAAGCCATGCCGCGCGGGATCCGCAACAACAACCCAGGCAACCTGCAGTTTGTTGGCCAGGCCGGCGCAGTTAAAGAAGGCGGCGCTGGCGGCCGGTTTGCCGTGTTCGATTCACCGCAAGCCGGGCTAGATGCCATGGCGAAGCAGCTCAAGCGCTACTCCAACTCTGGGCTTAATTCTGTCAGTGACATTGTGCAGAAATGGGCCCCAAGTTCCGAGAACAACACAGCGGCCTATGTGTCGGCAGTGGCTAAGCGCATGGGGGTTGGCGGTAGTCAGGCGCTGGACATGAGCCGGCCTGAGGTGATTCGATCGTTGATGGATGCCATGATCGTTCACGAGAATGGCAACAATCCATATTCCCAGAAGATGCTGGAAGCCTCTGCCGCGTCGGCTGCGACATACTCAGGAAGGTCCGGAAGCGGAAAGGCGGTCAAGCCCTTGGCCTCTCCTGTAGCGGCCGCCTCCTCGGCCGCCACGAGCAATGCCGCGGTAGTGGAGCCTTCGCAGAAAATGCTGCTTGAGCAGCTGAAGTCGCTGCAAGACGCAGTCACCAAACTTTCCGACATGAAGGTGCAAGTGGCTGTCAGCGGCCTTCCGGCCGGCGCGCGCGCCACAGCAACGGGAGGTCCTGCGGTGGCGAGCAATACCCCGCGATACAGCTACCCGATGCCGGAGATGATAACGCCATGAGTTTCCAAGACGTCCTGAACACTGTCAGCCGAGCCGCCGGCGCGCTGGATGGCGTTGTCTCCGCTGCCGGCCAGTTGACCAATGCGCTGGGGCTGGGTGGCCAGTCCTACTGGGACCAACTGCGCCCGGCCAGCTATCGCGGCATTCCGTTTGCGGTGCTAGCCTCCGATGGGGAGTTCGGTCGCCGGCTGGCCGAGCACGAGTATCCCAACCGCGACGTGCTGTGGGTCGAGGATATGGGCCGGCGCGGCCGGCGCATCAATATGATCGGCTTCCTGGTTGGCGACGATGTCATCAGCCAGATGCAGCAGATGATCGCCGCCGCCGAGCAGGAGGGGCGCGGCGAGCTGGTTCACCCGACGCTGGGCACGCTCTATGTCAGCCTAGGCCCGATGCGTGTGTCCGAGCGCTGGGACCAGGGCCGCTATATCGAGTTGTCGATGCAGTTCATCGAGGCCGGCGACCGGGAGTTCCCGGGAGAGCAACAGGACACCGCCAGCTGGCTGCGCGACCTGGCGGACCAGGCCGGCCTATCAGTTGAGGCTGATTTCGTTGCCGGGCTGATCAACCAAGTGAAGCAAGGCGTCGCCGTGGTGCAAGCCGTGGTCAATGTCGCCGCGCAATGGGTCACTCGGATCAATCAGGTGGTCAATGCCGCCAAGAGCATTTACAACTCGGTTGCTGGCATTGCGGGCCAGTTGCAGCGGATGGATAGCTTTGCCAATCGCTACGGTGATCCGCGCGGGGTGGCTGCGCCCAGCAGCCCAACCCCCTCGCCCACCCGCCGCGCAGTCGCTGCCAGTGCCGTGCAGCGTCAAACCGTCTCGGTGGCCGCTGGCGCCGTGGCAACAGCCGCTGGCCGACTGGGTGCTCAGGCATCCGCCATCCAGCCGTTGCCGACCGCGGTAACGCAATCGGTTCAGGCTCTATGTGCGTCCTGCATCAGCCCCATGGACGCAATCAATGTGCTGACCGCCCTGCATCAGATGCCGATGCCGCAAAACGTCGACACCTCGCCAATGGGGAAAGCCATGACCACGGCCCAGCAACTGACTGTGACCATGATGCGCCGCGCGTCGGTCATTGGCGTATGCCGATCGGTCGCCGACTATCAGCCGGTCAGCTATGACGACGCGGCGGCATTGCGGGCGCGGGTTGCTCTGCTAGTGGAAAACGAGGCGGTAGCAGCTGCGGATGCGGGGGATATGGCCAGCTATCTGGCGTTGCGCAATTTACGCACTGCGGTGGTGGCGGATTTGACGGCAAGAGGCGGGTCGTTGGCGCGAATCACGCAAGTGGCGATCCCGCAGCCGATGCCATCGATGGTGCTGGCCCAGCGGCTGTATCGTGACCCAGCGCGCGCAACGGAACTGGCGAAACAAGCCGGCGCCATCCATCCGCTGTTCATGCCGACGCAGTTCAACGCGCTGGCTCAATAGAGGCTGGGTCCGGCATGGGGTAGGTGATGTTCTTGTACTTCTCGGCTTGCTGCTTTGACCACTTCTCGCGCATCTGCGGCGTGATCCCCTCCTCGCTCCATCTTTGCCCTTTGGGGACCACCTTCTTCTGGCAGTAGAACGTTGAGGGGTGGCCAATATTGTTGTTGTGGATCACCCAGCGAGGGCCGGCCTGCTGACATTCGGCCTCGGTCTTATAGAGGCCCTGCGGCACCACGCCGCCTTGCCAGCCGTCGGCCATCACCATTACCAACAAAAATCCAATCATTGCGGCCTCCGTCATGACATCGAGTTGAGAGTATGGACGATCTTACCCTGGTTACCAATGGACAACGCATATCGGGATGGACATCGATCACCGTCGTCCGCGGAATTGAGCGGTTTCCATCAGGCTTCAATATCAGCATGACCGAGCGCTTTCCCGGGGAGTTTGGGAAATTGCTGCTCTATCCCGGTGATCCGGTGCAGGTGCTGCTGGGCACCGATGTGGTGGTGACTGGGTATGTGGATGATTTTACACCCACGCTGAATGCGTCGACTCACTCCATCGCCGTGAGCGGGCGCGGCAAATGCCAGGACCTGGTGGACTGCAGCCATTTCTACCAGGGCTGCCAGATGACCAACATCACCCCGCTGGCGATGGCCATCAAGCTGGCCACACCATACGGTATCGATGTGACATCCGACGTGGGCGCCGGCGCGGCGGTCCCGGTGTGGCAACTGCAATGGGGCGAGACCCCATACAACATCCTGGAGCCGGTGGCGCGCAACAGTCAGATGCTGGTTTACGAAAACCCTGACGGTTCACTGCGTCTATCGCAAGCCATGCGGCAGGCCGCCGGCCAGCGTTATCCCGTTGTCGCCGAGGGCGTAAACATTGAGTCCATCACTATGCGCTGGTCCATGGCGCAGCGGTTCAGCCAATACATTGGCCGCAGCCTGCCAATGGACACGATGAGCGATGCCGGCACGGGGCCGGATGTGATTGCGATCGTCACGGATCCAGGCGTGCCGCGCCTACGCGTGCGCAGCATCATTGCCGAAACCGGGGACACTACCGACTACCAGATCACAAAAGCGAGGACCAACTGGGAAGCAGCGCGCCGCGCCGGCCGAAGCCTGCAAGCAACGGTGACTGTGGATAGTTGGCGCGACGATGCCGGCAATCTGTGGCAGCCCAACACAATAGTGACGTTGACCGCGCCGACGGTGCATGTGCCACGCGTCAACTGGCTGGTATCGGATGTGACTTATCGGCGTGACGCCACCGGCACGCACGCTGATTTGGTGCTGATGCCGCCGGAGGCTTTTTCGGTACAGCCGGTGAACCTGTTCCCTACTCAGCGCGATGTTGTCGCCGGCGTAGCCAATGGAGGCAAGCCATGATTCAGCAAATTGAGCGCCTGGCACGCCGTGTCTGGATGTTGCTGGGGCGCGGCCGCATGTCGGCGCCGGCCAACGACGCAGGACCCATCCAAATCTTGCAAGTGCAGCTTGGCAAAGACGAAACACGAGACCATCTGCGCCGCGCGGCTGAGTTCGGGTTTACCAGTCACCCCCCGGTAGGCACGGACGCCATCGTCCTGTTTCCGCAAGGGGACCTCAACAACGGCGTGGTAGTGGCTACCAATCATCAGGGCAGCCGGATGAAGGGGCTGCAACCGGGCGAAGTAGCGATCTTCGATAACCAGGGGCAGTCGGTCTATTTGACCCGGGCCGGCATCGTGATTAATGGCGCCGGCCTGCCGCTGACCGTGAATAACACGCCGACAGTGACGGTCAATGCGGCAACCAAGGTCCAGCTGAACACACCCGAACTGGATGTCAGTGGGCAGATCAAGGCTGGCGGCGACATCACCGACAACGCCGGCAGCAATGCGCACTCCATGGCGCAGATGCGCGCCATCTACAACGGCCACAACCACCCGGTGCAAAACGTTCAGTCCGGCAGTTCGACCATCACGACCAACGCGCCCAACCAACAGGAATAGGCATGGATATCTCCACAATCTGGGTGGCCGGCACGCATGGCGACTGGGCCCAAGCGGGGCCAGGACTGCTATCAGGCAATGACCTGCAGTCCGCCATCCTGATCAGCCTGTTCACTGATCGCATTGCGGGTCCGGATGACGCTGTACCTGATGGCAGTGGCGACCCGAGAGGCTGGTGCTTGGACGATGCGAAGCCGATCGGTTCTCGGCTTTGGCTGCTGCAACGCGCCAAACAAACCCGAGAGACAGCCAACCGCGCGCGCGACTATATCGTCGAGGCCCTGCAATGGCTGATTGATGACGGAGTGGTGGCCAAATTCGATATCACTGTGCAGTGGGTTGCGGCCTCCACGCTGGGCGCCCAGGTAGTGGCCTACAACAGCTCAGGCGCGCGGACTCCGCTGCAATATAAGTGGGCCTGGAACGGAGTGAACTGATGCCCTATGCAAAACCAACACTGACTGCACTGCGCCAGCAGGTGGCGCAGGATATTGCCGCCACCGTGCCCGGAGGCGATGGCCTGTTACGGTTCAGCAACCTGGGTGTAATGTCCGCCGCGCAGGCAGCTATGGCCTATGGGCATTACGACTACATCGACTTCGTCGCAACGCAGGCCACGCCATGGACAGCTACTGGGGAGTTTTTGCAGGGCTGGGGGGCGATGAAAGGGGTTTACATCAAGCCGGCCGCCGTAGCCAGCGGCACCGCCACTTTCCCGGGGCAAGTCAACAAAACATTGCCGGCCGGCACACTGATCAATCGTGGCGATGGCCAGCAATATGCCGTCACCAGCGACGGCGCGGTCGGATCGAGTGGCACGGTAACCGTTCCAATCGCCGCCGTTGCTGACCCGGCTGGTTTGGTTGGCGCTGTAGGTAATACCCCTGCCGGCACTCTCCTCTCGCTGGCTCAGTCCGTCCCTGGCATTCAGGCTTCCGGCTCCGCCGCCACGGCGCTGACTGGCGGCGCGGATCTTGAAGATGACGAAGCGTATCGCGCCCGCGTCCTGGCCGCATACCAGTCAACCCCGCAGGGTGGCGCGCAAAATGACTACATCACTTGGGCCTTGTCTGTACCTGGAGTCACGCGAGCATGGTGCGCGCCGAATGGATTCGGCGCCGGCACGGTGGTGGTGTACGTCATGCTGGACGGCGCGGAATCCGCAAATGGTGGGTTTCCGGTGGGAAGTAATGGGGTATCCCAATTTGACCAGGGGCCGGGCGGCGCGCCGCGCGGCGTGGTGGCGACGGGGGATCAGCTCGTGGTGGCCAACGCCATCGCGCCATTGCAACCTGTGACTGCGCTGGTTTACGTGGTGGCACCCATTGCTCAGTCCGTGCCGTTCACCATCAAGGGGGTGCCGCTCGCGTCGCAAGCAGCCGTCAGCTTGGCGATAGCCGGAGTTTTCTTTCAGTACGGCAAGCCTGGTGGCACCATCCCGCTCCAGCTCCTCTGGTCCGCTATCGCCACGGTTTCCGGCGTAAGCGATTTTATCGTGGTCTCCCCGGCCGGCTCCGACATCGCCAGCCCAGTAGGCAATTTGCCTGTGTTGGGCACCATAACCTGGCAGTGAGGTTCTATGCCGCTACCCAATTACACCGCCCTGGATTACCAGGGCGCGCTGCAGCGCTTGCTGCCGCGCGGACGGGTGTGGCCGCGTGAGCCGGATGCCATGCAATCCAAAGTGGCGCTGGCGCTAGCTCAGGTGTACGGCCGCACTCATAGCCGAATCAACAATCTGCTGGTGGATGCGTTCCCCGCATCATCAACAGAGCTGCTGCCTGAGTGGGAAGCGGCGCTGGGCCTGCCGGATCCTGTACTGGGAATTGCAGCCACGATGACCGGGCGGCGCCAGCAGGTTGTCGCCAAGCTGACGGCGACAGGCGGCCAGACCGCCGCTTACTACCAGTCAGTGGCCGCTGGCTTGGGGTTTTCCATTGCCGTCACCAACTACGCGCCATTCCGGTGCGGGCAAAGCGGCAGCGGCCAGGCGGTTGGTTCGGTGGATTGGCACCATACTTGGTCCATCACCGCTGCCAGCAACACCATAAACCACTTCGCCGCCGGCGCCAGTGCATCAGGCGAACCGCTTTCTGTTTGGGGAAATGCCATTCTGCAGTCCATTCTGCAGCGCATTGCACCAGCTCACTCCATCCTGCAGTTCAGATACTCAACGTGAGGAAACCATGTTCCAGATCGACAACTCTACCGCGGCCACGACACTGCCTGCCATATCAAACCCGGGAACTCCGGGTTTTTTTACGGACGGCAATCCGGTAACAGGTCAGGCGCCGACCATTGTCCCTGCAGAGTGGTTCAACACTGTCATGATGGAGTTGTGTAATGCGGTAAGCGCAAGCGGACAAACCTTGACTAAAGGGAAACTGAATCAACTTGCGCTAGCAATTCAATCGCAAGGGGCCCCTTTTGCGATGGATACCGGCACAGCCAACAATTACGTTGTCAATTTCACGCCAGCATTTACCGCGCGCACCGAAGGCCAAGTAATCCGCTTCAAGGCCAAAACAGCAAACACGGGCGCCAGCACGCTGAATGACGGCATCGGAGCGGCGCCATTGGTGGGCGGGGCGCATTCTGCCCTGCAGGGCGGTGAGATTGTTGCCAATGGCGATTGCTGGGCTCAGTGGAATAGCTCTGTTGGCGGTTCGGGCTCTTACATCCTGCTGTTTTGCACTGGTGCACCGGAGCAAATCGCAAACGCAACGCAGAGCAAACACGCCCTGCCGCTCGCTCAAGCGAGCGGATTATTTGCCACAATAAACAACCCAACATTTAACGGACCAATAAATTCGCAAATTACGGAGGGCGGTAGTTCCGCATATCAATTGGTGTCTAGGTTCATGGGTACTGGTATTGCAGGAATATCCAGCCCAGGCGGGTACAGCTTATATTACAAATCTGGTGTTGGATCATCCAATAAATCAGGAGAATTATTATCCGTTAGGTCACTAGATACCGCTACAGGTGAGTCGCCTGATTTGATGACGTTTGGTGGAGATGGAACGATAACACTAGCAATGGCCCCGTCGTTTCCGGCCGGCACCCTACCAGGAAATCCCGTTATTAACAGTAGTGTTGCCACGTCCTCGACAGACCCGTCCGGCAGTTCGAACACAGCGAACCCAGCATCGACCAGCTGGGTAAGAAATGCGATGTCATCCATTGCAACAGCTGCCGGGTTTGCAGCGTCGTTTGGAGCAAATGGGTATATTAAATTCCCGACCTGGCTGGGTGGCTGGGTTGTGCAATGGGGGGCATTGAGCGTCACTACGACAATAACAAACTACAACTTCCCGACGGCATTTCCAAACGGGTGCTTAGTTGTGGTTGGCTCACCCACGCCCAATAGCTTGCAAACTATGGGGTTTTCACCATTATCGAAAACTCAATTTTCTGCGGCCACAACTCAATACAATCCCGGCGCCTATTATATTGCGTTCGGTTATTAAAGGAGCGGGCATGCTATTTTCTGTTTCAGCTCAAAAGACCGGTTCCGGATTTTATTTTGACAGCGATGAATCCGCACCGGCTGATTCATTTCCGGTATCGAACTCTGACTATGCCACTGCGATCAATTTGAATGACGGTTCTACTTACACGTTTTCTCCACCGGCAGGAAAAGCAAAGTTCGGGGTAATTTCGATTACCCCCGCAGTAGCGCTGACTAATGCGCAGCTACTGACTCAGGCGCAGGATACTCAGCTGAAAATTTTGCAGACAGCGTGTCAGTCCGCAATCACGTCAGGGTTCACGTCTACTGCGTTGGGTGCGTCGAATTTCTATGGTTCTCTGCAAACCGATCAGCTCAACTTGCAGACCATGTTTGCCGCAAGCCAGTCCAGCAGTCCGCCGGCGGCGTATTTCATCTACTGCAGCCTGGCACCGATGCAAAACCCTCCCCTGGTTCAGCACACCCAGGCGCAGATGCTGCAGGTGCTGGCAGATCTGAACGCATGGCGCACGGTGCAGCAGCAGAAATACGCGGCGTTGGTTCAGCAGGTGCAGGCAGCAAAAACGGTTACCGCCGTCCAGGCCGTTGTCTGGTCGTAGAGCAGGAAGAACAGCCCATCAATACGCCCGCCGCGTGCGGGCATTTTTGCGCCCATAGGAGGGCCAATGGACCCATGGCAAATGCTAACCAGCGTGCTGGCGATGTTCTCGGCGGCGCTCGGTTGGTGGCTTATCAGCCTGCACAACCGGCATGAAAAGCTGCGTGCCGACCACGAGGAACTGCGGGTGCGAGTGGCTGAGCGATACCTGCAGAAGGACGAGCTGCGCGAGCTGATCGACGACATGAAAAAGGACATCCACACGCTGATCCAGTCATTGCGGGACGAGCTGCGGAGCTACAGGGGGCAGAGATGAATTTGACCATCGCGATCATCACCGCGGGCACCGGCGCACCGGCTGCACGCGCTGCGGCATGGCTGCCGCATCTGCAGGCCGCATGCGAAGCGCACCAGATCAACACCCGGCAGCGGCTGGCCGCATTCCTGGCGACCATCGGCGTCGAGAGCGCCGCTCTATCCGCCGTGGTGGAAAACCTCAACTACAGCGCGAAGGGGTTGCTCGCCACCTGGCCCAAACGGTTCACCGCCGCAACAGCCACCGCTGCAGCCCGTCAGCCTCAGGTCATTGCGAACATCGTCTATTGCAACCGGATGGGCAATGGGGCTCCAGCCAGCAACGACGGCTGGCGCTACCGCGGGCGCGGTCTGATCCAGATCACTGGCAAAGATGGCTATACGGCCGCCGGCGCCGCTCTTGGCCTTGATCTGGCTGGACACCCAGAGTTGCTGGAACAGCCGGCGAACGCCGCAAAGTCAGCGGCTCACTGGTGGGAAGCCAACGGCTGCAACCAGTTGGCCGACACCGGCGACATGGCCGTGGTGACCCGCAAGGTCAACGGCGGCACGAATGGACTGGCCGAGCGAAAGGCCCTATACGCTGCCGCGCTGCGCGCCATCCCCGCCTGAGCATAACAAGCATCAAACGCCAGCCGCGAGCGGGCGTTGCTATTTCAGGAGCAGCAAATGGAAAAATGCAAACACGGCCTGGACATCGAAAAGCCATGCAGTTGCTGCGTGGGCGAGTCCATGCAGACGATGCCTGCTGTTGATCTCCACCAGCGCATGGTCGAGTTGGCCAAGGGCGTGCTGGCGCCGGCCAATGAGCATGAACACGTCGACACCCTGAGCGAGGACGTCTACTACCCGGATCACCCGCCGCGCACGGAATCGGCGACATTCCGGGCGACCAAGCGTGCCGGCCATGCCACTAAGCTGCCCTGCGCGATATCCGGCCACACCGAAGGAACCGAATACCACCACTTGGCCATCGAGTGGGCGTTTACCGGCGGCGTTGATTGGCGCGTGGTCAAAGGCGTTGCCACCGGAGAGATCGCACAGCTGCCGGTGCTGGATCTGGACACCGACCAGCCGACCGGCAAGACCTTCGCAGCCACGGATTCCCTGCTGTGGGCGCTGTGCAAGCTGGCCGAGATCCGCGGCTTCGACTGGCACGCATTCGACCCGGCCAAGCCGGAGCTGTTCGTAGACAGCATCCAGAACATGCTGGTGCTGCACAGCAAGTTCCACCGCCACAAGAACCACGGCATCCATGCGTTGAGCTTCCCTGTCTGGATCTTCCAGGCCTTCCCGCGCGTGCCAGGCTTCGTCTTCTCTGCTGACGAACTGCTTGCCGCGCATACCAACAAGGAGACGAGCCATGACGGCCCTTTTGAAAAAGCTGCTTGAAGCCATCACCGGCGACGACAACGTGACGCTGGAGCCAGCCTATTGCTGGGGCGCAGTGTTCGCGCTGGCCGGCCTGGGTCTGCAAATCTACTGCACCGTCACCGGCAAGACATTTGACCTGCAGGGCTACGGAATCGGCGCAGCGGCGATGCTGGCCGGCCTAGGTCTGGGCAAGAAGCTGGGGAGTTGAGCATGTGGTTACTGCTGCTGAGGAATTGGAAGCTGCTGGCCGGCCTGCTGCTGGCCGCTGGGCTGGCCGCCGCCGGCTGGCACTACCGCCAAGTGCTGGCCGAGCGCGATGTCGCAGCCCAGCGCGCGGAGATGGCGGAGCGGGTTGCGGCCGGCGAGAAGGCAGCCAGGGTGAAGGAGCAGGAAACCGCACGTAGCGACAACGCTGCCGCAGAGGCATATCAGGAGGGATTGGAAAATGGGAAAGTGGAACTTCAAGGGGCTGTTGCTCGTCTGCGCGCTCAGCTCCGGATGCGCGACCAACAGCTCGCCGCCGCCGGTAGCTATCTGCCCGACGCTTCCGCCGGCGCCGGTGGCCGTGATGGAGAAGCAAGCGCCGAATTTTCTGGAGCGCAGCGAGAAAAACTTGCAGCAGCTCTTGAGCGATTTGGGGTTGAGCAGTACTCAATCGCCGGCGACGCCAACAAAGCGGCCGGCCGGCTCAACGCCTGCCAGGTGATCCTCAACTCGGATCGCGCGCGGTAAGGCCGTGGCAAACCGCCAGCCAAATGTGATGCCTGACCGGCAGTGACAGCGGTTGCTGGGCTCTGCCGGGGGTAAACCATTTCTGCAGCCGGCTGACGGACCACAAGCATATTTCAGACAGAACTGCGTGGGTCAGGGGCCGGCCATAGACAGCCTGGTAATGGGATGACATCGCGCGGTAGAAGTCTGGTTGGGTCAGCGTCTTGACGTGGCCCCACTTCGGCACTCCCTGCCGATCCTTGGTCGCCGCAGCTTTTTTAGGTTTGCGGTAACGGGGAATCCCCATCTTGCGCCGTTTCCAGAAAACGGCAATGGCATCCACCCCCATTTGCTGAGCGATATCCGTATCTGGAACTTTGCCCAACAAATTTAGTACAGCTTGCGGCCATTCTATTGGGGTGTTCTGGCTTTGCCTGGCTGGAATGCCCAAATGCTTACGGCGATATTTGACCGCTGCATAGGGCACTCCAAGCCTCACTGAAATGTCCCTATCGCTGGCCGCGCCAAGCATAGCATCCATCTCGGGCGTCCAAACGGTTTGCGGCGCGCTGGCCGCGATTCCTAGTCGCATGCGTTGCGCTCTTACTGCTGCTTGCGACCGGCCCAGCATTTTCCCCAAACCGGCGTCCGGCATGGTTCCCAATAGAGCTATCTGCTCTTTTGTCCACGGACGATGATCTACTTGTATCGTGGCAGGAATCCCAAGACCGGCACGCTTTCTTCTGACGGCTTCTACGCTTATGCCTTTCCGTTTTGCAGCTACAGCATCAGGCACCTTTCCGAGCGCAGCCAATTCATCCTCCGTCCATTGCACAGGGCTAACCGGGCGGTGCCTATCACCCGACAGGCCTTCGCTATTGGCTTTTGCGCGGATGGCCGACGCCGAACGCTTCAATAGTGCCTGCAGTTCTTTCGCCGGCATGCGGCGGTAGTGCTTTTTGAGGAGGGCTATTTCAACTGACGTCCAGGCTTCCTTCATTCCTGTTCACCGTCTGGCGGCGTGGCCGCGTCGATCTGGCCGCTGAGCCAGTCCATGCCCAGTGCCCGAAGCTTGTCCCAACGCTCCGGGGTCAGACGGATGCTACCGGACTTTGCTGGATTCACCGAGGACTTGCGGCCGGCTCCGGGGCGCGCGCCACCATGATGGGGTACACCCGCTACATCGCTTGTTCCGCGATGGCTCCCAAGGGGATGACTGGATTTCATGCCGCTACCTCTTTCAAATCTTGCTCATGGCCCAGCATATCCACCATGTAGCTTGCGCCTTGTTCGTCGGACACGCGCACCGCGCGGAAGCCCAGCAGAGCGGCGGCGCGGGCGGTGGCGTGCTGGATGTCCCAAGAGGCGTCGCCCAGGTCCTCCGGTTCTACGTTGGATTCGATGTCGTAGATGGATTTGGACTCGTCGATCAGCGCCGTGGCGGCGTCTTCGTCGATGTCGTAGCGGGCGGCCACTTCAGCAACCAAGCTGTCCAGCTTGGCAGCGTCTTCGTGATAGAACAGCTCGCCAGCGCCGATGCATTCCGATTCGCCCAACTCGATGCAGTAAGCCTTGTAGCTGCCGGCGGTCATTGTGTAAACATGGCTGGAGAAGAACAGGAACGAGCCATAGCGACCGCTGCCATTGATGCTGGTGATAGTGCTAGGCGAAGTGTGAAACAGTTCCATTTTCTGCTCCGTGTGGCGTTTTGTTATTTGAATTATGTGTTACGTTATTCAAGTAGGCAAGAACTAAATCGCCAGGCCAGGATAAAAGTTGCATTGACGCCACTATGCTGGAATCTGGCCACAACCGGATTCCAGCATGCCCCCCGAAGAAATCCTTGAACGCGCCGCTGCGGCGTTCGACCACCTGGGCCGGAGCAAAACCTTAACCCTCGGTCAGGGCGCGCGGATTGTCGCGTCGTTCCGAGGCGTTGAGCCGCTGAGTGGCGACCTGTTCCCTGCCGACGCGCGGCAGCTTGAGTTGGCGACGTGGATGCTGATGCTGATCTGTGAGACGGATAGACTGCTGGAAAGGTATCGCGGCCTTGGATTGCCCGGGCAGCTGAAAATGGCAGAGGTGCCTTTGCTGCAGAACGCGGTCAAAGAAAGGTATCATGAGGTGATAGGTGGCAAGCCGGCGAAGCCATATTGATAGGTACATTTCCTTGGTGACGGTATATTTGACGGTATAGCTATTTTCAAACCCACCGATAACCATTGCCCAACAAGGATTACAGCCCATCAATTAACAATTGAGTGGGAGTGAGCCCTGCCAAGCGCTTGATTTAATCAAGCATCCCCAATGCCACTGACGATTGTTTTCACAGCGTCAGTGGCATTTCTTATTGCCTCCCCATCGTTCTCGCCCCACCCCGTGCGTCCAACCCCAGCCATCAATGCGCAAGCGCCGATCTCCCTGGATCGCTGAGCCACACAGCATGCGCAAAAACGAACACTGTTTTACATACGAACAACGTTTGTTATATGATGCGCCCATGGCCAAGAAAAAACCCCATCAGACGGAATCCCTGGACGCTTGGGCGGCGCAGCTGGCCGCCCTGGACGGCGATGACACGACAAGCCGCCGCCGCAAGCCCCCGATCACGCCGCAGCGCATCGTGCAAGCCGCATTGGCGCTGGTGGCCGCCGAAGGTTTCGATGCCTTGACGATGCGCAGAGTCGCCAGCGCGCTGGAGACCGGCCCCGCATCGTTGTACGCGCATGTGCGCGATAAAGCGGAATTGGACGATCTGTTGATCGGCGAGCTATGCGCGCGCGTGGAACTGCCAACGCCAAGTCCCGACGCATGGATGATGCAATTCAAGGCGATCTGTGCGCAGCTGCGCGATCTATACCTCGCCTACCCCGGCATCTCGCAGGCCGCCTTCTCCGACGCGCCGCGCAATCTGCACGCATTGCGGATCAATGAAGGACTGCTCGCGATTCTGCTGGCCGGCGGGGTGGCGGCTCAGCCGGCCGCATGGGCGATAGATGCCGCGATCTTGTATGTCGGCGCCTACAGCCTGGAAAGATCGCTGCGCCAAGCTGACAGCCAGGGTGTCGATGGCCAGCCCTGCGACCGGGACGGGATCGCCGCGCGGCTACGGATGCTGCCCGCAAGTCATTTCCCGCACACGGTAGCCCACTTACGGGAAATCGTCGCCGGAAATGGACACGAACGCTTCGACTTCACCTTGGACCTGCTGCTGCGCGGACTGACTCTGAACTCGCCGCAACCAGGCCAGGAGCTAGCCGCTGGGCCTGGAAAACCATGAAGGCACTGCGTTTCAGCGCATTTGGCGGCCCCGAGGTGCTGGAGATCGCCGAGCTGGCCGAGCCGCATCCCGGTCCCGGCCAGCTCAGGATCGCCGTGCGCGCCGCCGGCGTGAACGCCAGCGACTGGAAAAAGCGCCAGGGATTGATGGATCAACAGCTCCCTCAGACGCTGGGCTACGAGGCAGCCGGGATCGTCGACGAGCTCGGCGCCGGTGTCAGCGACGTGGCGCTTGGCGATCGCGTGTTCGGCTTCTGCCTGGATGGCGCGGCTCAAGCCGAATTGGCGGTGCTCACCCACTACGCCCCCATCCCCGCCACGCTTGAGTTCGCTGAGGCGGCCGCCTTGCCTGCCGCGATAGAAACCGCCGCCCGCGCGCTGGATCAACTCGGTGTCGCCGCAGGCGACACGCTGCTGATCAACGGAGCGTCCGGGAATATCGGCGCCGCCGCCGTGCAACTCGCCGTAGCGCGCGGAGCGCGTGTGATAGGCAGCGCCAGCCCAGCCAAACACGCCTTGCTGCATGCGATGGGCGCCGAAGCCGTTGCATACGGCGCAGGCATGATGGGGCGTATCCGGGCTTTGGCGCCGGCCGGAATCGATTTGGCGCTTGATGTCGCCGGCAACGGCATCCTGCCTGAGCTCATCGGCCTGACAGGAAGCCCACAACATATTGTGACCGTCGCCGACGTAGACGGCGCCGCGCAGCATGGCGTGCGTTTCAGCCGAGGAGACGATGGCCGCGCGCTCTACGCGCTCTCGCAGATCAGCGCGCGGATCGCCGCGGGGCGCTTCACACCGCCCGCCGTACAGACCTTCCCGCTCTCCCGCGCCGCCGCTGCGCACTGCGTGGGCGAGGCTGGCCGCGCCACCGGCAAGCTGGTTCTGCTCATCCACCCTCCCGGCGCCCCAAATAGGCACGCGCAAGATGAATGACAAACTGCCGCCGGACCCATGCTGCCGATTGGCGTCTGTCAGCACGGAACCACACGGGCACGCAGCGCAGCGGAGGCCGGACGCCTCCGGTCGATGGCTGGCGCTCGGTGTGTTGAGCCTGGCGCAATTGATGGACGTGTTGGACAACACCATCGTCAACATCGCTTTGCCGTCCGCGCAGCATGACCTGGGATTTTCCAGCGCCGATAGGCAATGGATAGTCACCGGCTACACCCTCGCGTTCGGAAGCCTCTTGCTTCTGGGAGGCCGGCTCTCCGACCTCTTCGGGCGCAGGCGGATGTTCCTGATCGGCGTGATCGGCCTGCTGCTCGCCTCAGCGATGGGCGGCGCCGCCGCCAGCTTCAACGCGCTGCTCCTGGCCCGTATCGGCCAGGGCACTTGCGCGGCGCTGCTCGCGCCGGCGGCCCTGTCCCTGCTGTCCGTGATTTTCTCGGACCAGGCGGAGGAACGTGGCCGCGCTTTCGCTGTTTTCGGCGCTGTTTCCGGCGTAGGCGGCGTACTGGGCCTGCTGCTGGGCGGCGTGCTCACCGAGACGCTGTCATGGCGCTGGAGCCTCTACGTCAACCTGATTTTCGGCGCGGTCGCGCTGCTGGGCGCGCTGGCCTTCCTGCCCCGCGACGATAGCCCGCAGCGCATGCCGCTGGACCTGTCTGGCGCCATCGCCGCGACGCTTGGCCTGCTTGGCATCGTATCCGGTCTCGGCAACGCCGCCGCCAATGGGTGGAGCGGCTTGGGCACCCTCGGCCCGCTCCTCGCCGGGCTGGGGCTGATGATCACTTTCGTGCTCATCGAACATCACGCCGAGCAGCCGATGTTGCCGCTGCGCATTGTTCTCGATCGAACCCGCGGCGGCGCCTATCTGACGCTGGGCGTCACCGGCATGGGCATGTTCGCTGTCTTCCTGTTTCTAAGTTACTACCTGCAAGACATCCTGAAGTTCGGCCCCATTCTGAGCGGCGCGGCCTTCCTGCCCATGATAGGCGCAGTGGTCGTCAGCTCCATCGTCTCCGGCGCGGCGCTGTTCCCGCGGATGGGCCCGCGCTGGCTGGCATCCGCCGGGTGCGGGCTGGCAGCTGTCGGCATGGCCATGTTCACCGCCACCGACGCAAACTCCAGCTATGCCGCGCACATTCTGCCGCCGCTGCTGGTGAGCGGCCTGGGCTTCGGAATGATCATCAGCCCGGTGCAGAATGCCGCGACCAGCGGCGTCCAGCATCAGGACGCGGGCGCCGCTTCCGCGCTGGTGAGCGCGGCTCAGCAGATCGGCGGAGCGATCGGAATCGCCGTATTCAATTCGCTGTCCTCGACCGCCATCGCCGCCCACACCGCGCGGCATGCCGCGAGCGCATCCCGCCCGGCAAGCATCATCGATGCGACGCTCGCGGGAAACCATCTCGTTTTTGGGGCCGCATGCGGCGTTTTCCTCTGCGGCGGCATCCTGGCCGCCTTACTGTTCCGCAGCGGCCCCATTGCGCCTCGCCCCCTGGCATGAGCTGAGACGGGGCGCGCCCGGCCATGGCCAACACTGTTTATGCCATCAAGATGCAACTGACTATCGCCACCGCAGCCGACACGCGCTAAACTGGCCGCATGTTTGCCATACCGCCATATTCGCATCGCCTTAATCAGGCGGCAGAAACCCAAGGCCGCGCCGCCGCCGGCGCGCATTAAGCCTCGCAGCCAGCACCCGCACCATCCCGAGCCCATCGTTCCATGACCGCCATGATCACGCCCGCCGCCACCGCTTTGTCCCGCTCCGACTACCGCACGCTCGGACTGGCCGCTTTGGGCGGCGCGCTCGAAATCTACGATTTCATCATCTTCGCCTTTTTCGCCGCCACGCTGAGCCAGTTGTTCTTCCCGCCGCAGATGCCGGAATGGCTGCGCCTGCTGCAAACCTTCGGCATCTTCGCCACCGGCTACCTCGCGCGGCCGCTGGGCGGCGTGCTGATGGCGCACTTCGCCGACCGTCTCGGCCGCAAGCGCATGTTCAGCCTCAGCATGCTGATGATGGCCGGCCCCTGTCTGCTGATCGGCCTGCTGCCCACCTATGCCCAGATCGGCTACCTGGCGCCGCTGCTGCTCTTGTGCCTGCGCCTGCTGCAGGGCGCCGCGGTGGGCGGCGAAGTGCCCAGCGCCTGGACCTTTGTCGCCGAACACGCGCCGGCGCGCCATCGCGGCTACGCGCTGGGCCTGCTGCAGGCCGGTCTGACCATGGGCTATCTGCTGGGCGCGCTGACCGCCACCTTGCTGGCCGAAACCTTCAGTCCCCAGCAAATGCAGGACTACGCCTGGCGTTTGCCCTTCCTGCTTGGCGGGCCCTTGGGGCTGTTCGGCGTCTGGCTGCGCCGCTGGCTGAATGAAACCCCGGTGTTCGTCACCATGCGCGCTCAGCGCGCGGAGCGCGCCTATCCGCTGCTCGAGGTGCTACGCGTGCATAGGCGCACCTTGCTGCCCGCGGCGGCGTTGACCTGCGTGCTGACCACCGCGGTCATCATTCCGGTCGTGGTCACGCCCACCCTGCTGCAACAGCATTTCGCCTGGCCGGCCAAGCAAGCGTTCGCGCTAGGCAGCCTGGGCATCGTGTTCCTGAACCTGGGCTGCGTGATCGCCGGCCGCGTCACCGACCGCATCGGCCCGGTGCGCAGCCTGGCCCTGTACAGCCTGCTGCTGCCGCTGGGCGTCGGCCTGCTCTACGCCAGCCTGATAGGCGGCTGGCGCTGGCCCGGTCTGGCCTACGCGCTGACCGGCCTGTGCTGCGGCATCGTCGGCGTGGTGCCTTCGGCGATGATCAGCCTGTTTCCCGCCGATATCCGCGTTTCCGGCATCGCCATCACCTACAATATCGCCTATTCGCTATGGGCCAGCGCCGCGCCCCTGCTGCTGATCGCCGCCACGCCGTGGAGCCCCTGGGTCTCGGTCTGGCTTGGCTTGGCCATGGGCGGCGTAGGCCTGTTCACCGCCAGCCGCTTCCGCGCGCCGAAAGCCCCGGCTTGGGAAAACGCCGCCTACGGCCGGGTTTGACCTGGCTCGCACCTGTCTTGATCAGCGTTTGACGTCAACGGCGCGGCCTGTTAGGTTCAACAGCAGCCAGCATGTTTGCTGCACCGCGGGCCCGCATCGCGCCGCGGATTTTCCATCATTTAAGCCAGGAGGTCTTTATGTCCAATGCCGCTGCAATCGCCAAGGAAAAAGAGCAATTACTGGATGACGTGCGCCAGGTTCTGGTCAGCACCGAGGAACTGATCGACGCTTCGCTGGATGACGGCAGCCAGAAGAGCAAGGAAATCCGCCAGCGCGTCAGCGAAAAGCTGAAAGTGGCCAAGGCCAAGCTGCTGGACGCCGAGCAAGTGGTCGTCGGCAAGGCCAAGGTTGCAGCCAAGGCGACCGATCAATACGTGCATGAAAATCCGTGGAAGTCCATCGGCATCGCCGCCGGCGTCGCCTTCCTGCTGGGCATGCTGGTCTCCCGCCGCTAAGGCATGCCGCAACGCCAAGCTCAAGCCCGCCCCGGCAGCCTGCGCTCCTTCGCCGGCGGCGTGGCTTCCTTGCTGCTGACCCGGGCGGAATTGCTGACGCTTGAAGCCCAGGAGCTCAAGGACGAGATCATCGCCAGCCTGTTCACCGGCATGCTGGCCCTGATACTGATCGCCGTCGGCCTGATGGCGGGTTTGTTGCTGATCTGGACTCTGACCCCGCCGGCCCAGCGCGCCTGGGCGCTGGGTGCCTGCGCACTGCTGTTCTGCGGCGCCGGCGCGCTGCTGGGTTTTCGCCTGCGCCAACGCCTGCGCGCCCAGCCCGCCGCCTTCTCCGTCACGCTGGACGAAGTCCGCAAGGACTGGGCGGCCCTGGGCGGAGGAGACGCGCCGTGAGCCCGCAAGACCGCGCCATCAAGAAACAGCTGCTGGTGATGAAGGGCGAGGCGCTCAGAGTCAAGCTGCGTCTGGAATTGGACAGCCTGCGCCGCCACCCCCTCGGCGCCGCGGGCGAAGGCCTGAAGGCCTGGGGACGGCAGCGCGGCATCGGCAAGGTGCTGACCATGCTGGGCAGCCTGCTGCCGCCGGGCGGGCGGCTGCAATCCTGGCTGGGAACCGGCGCGCGGCTATGGGCGCTGTGGCAGTTGGGCCGCCGGTTCTGGCGCAAAAGCTGATCAGGCCTGGACGTTCACATTCGCGCCGGCGTCCGCATCGACGTGGACCTGGACGTCCATTTCTCCGTTTTCCGAGATTTCCCCCGTCTCCAGCATCTTGTCGATGGAGGCCATGTCCTTCTCCATCTCCTTCATCATCTTCCTGAATTCCTGATCCGCCTGCAGCTGTCGCGTCTGCTGCTTGAGCCAATTTTGCAGCTGCTTCAGCTTCATCACGATGTCCTGGATCGTTCGATCTCCAGCCACCGGATTGCCGCCGGACAACGGATTGCCCCCGCCCGTGCGCGGCGTGGCGCCATCGTCGCGCGCGGCAGCTGCACTCTTGTCGCCATTGGCGGCGGCCGCGTCGCCACGTGCGCCGGCGGCGGCGGGCGCTCCTTCTTCCCCGCCTTTGGCCTGCTGCGGCTCATCCTCGGCCGCGGCGGCCTGGGCCTGAGCTTGGGCGGCCGCGCCGGAGGCGTCTCCGCCGCCGTCACTGGCAGCGGGCGCGGCGTCACCCGCCGCCGCAGCGCTCGCGGCAGCCACCGCATCGCCGCCCATGCCCACCGACATCATGGAATCGGCGGCATTCTGGGTCATGCTGGCCACCAATTGCTTCAGCTCTTTGACCGCGCGCGCCAGCTCCGCCGCCAGCGCTTTCAGGCTGGCCTTGTCGCGCCCCGCCATCTGCACCATCTGCAGCAGCATGTCCACCTTCTTCTTCAGCAGCGTCTTCTGCATATCGTCCACTTCGGGCGAACGCTTGGGCAGCGGTTTCAACGCCACCTTCAACTGCCGCATATAATTGCCCAGGGTTTGCTGCAGCGAGGACTGCAAGGCTTGCTTGGCCTGCAGGCTGTCATCCGCCTTGGGCTTGGCGCCGGCTACGGCTGCCACCGCGGCCTGGCTAGTATCCGTGGCGGCGGAACTGGCCGACGCGGAGGAGGGCCGCCGGTACAACTCGGCGGCATAATTTGGCGAGAAGGGCTTGATCACGGACATATAAGGCATTTCTTATGGGTATCCGTATTTATCGGCCATAATCGGTCTTTCTTTACGCTAAAATCGACATCATGCAAGATATGCCCGCTCCCACCCTTTTTTGCGCAGAATCCCCGACGTGACGCTAGCTTCTCCTCCGCTCCCCCCCGCCGCCATCGGCTGGCTGCAGGATATCGGCGTGACGGACGCCGACGGCCTGCGTCGACGCGGCGTCGTGCTCGCCTTCCTGCAATTGAAAAGCCGCGGCCACACCGCTACCCGCAAGCTGTTGTTCGCGCTGGAGGCCGCCTGCCGCGGCATACACTGGAACCAGCTCAGCGCCGATGACAAGGCACGGCTGCTGCAAGAACTGGCGGAACACCCCCCGGTCATCGCTCCGCCGCCGGACGCCGATATCGCCCGCTATCTGGCCCAGGCGCTGGACCTGGCCGCGTTGGCCGCGGCGGCGGATGAAATCCCCGTGGGCGCCGTCGTGGTTCGCAACGGTGAAATCATAGGTCGCGGCTACAATCAACCTATAAGCCGACGCGACCCCAGCGCCCACGCCGAAATCCTGGCCTTGCGCGACGCCGCCACCACACTGGGCAATTACCGCCTGGACGGCTGCGATCTGTATGTCACGCTGGAGCCCTGCCTGATGTGCAGCGGCGCCATCATGCACGCCCGCATCGCCCGGGTGATCTATGGCGCGGCCGACGCCAAGACCGGCGCGGCAGGCAGCGTGCTGGACGCGTTCGCCAATAGTCGGCTCAACCATCACGCCGCGGTATTCGGCGGCAGGATGGCGGACGATTGCGCGCAACCCTTGACGGCTTTCTTCCAACAACGCCGCCAGAAAGGCTGATGCCATGCCGCGCCTTTTACTCGCGCTATGCTTGTTGAGCGCCGCAGCCGGCGCTGCCGCTGACGACGACAAGGTCCTGCCGCAGGTCGACCCCATCGCCGTGGCCGCCTTCGCCGCCGGACAACAGATTGCCGCGCCCTTGCTGGAGACGCGCCCCAATGCGCGCCGCTACGGCGCGCCATGGATTCTGGTGGGAGTGAAGAGCCAGACCTTGAAGCTTTACGACGGCTGGGGCCGCCAACAGCGCGAATACGTGGTGTCCACCGCCCGCAAGGGCGTGGGCGAACTCAGTGGCAGCTATCAAACGCCGCGCGGCTGGCACCGGGTTTGCGAGCGCATCGGCGCCGGCGTGGAAGCCGACACCATTATTTTTCGCCGCAAGGTCACGCCCTGGAAATACACGCCGGAACTGCATGCCCAGTATCCGAACAAGGACTGGATCCTCACCCGCATCCTGTGGCTGTGCGGCGAAGAGCCGGGCAAGAACCAAGGCGGCGAGGTTGACAGCTATAATCGAGCCATTTATATCCATGGCGCCGGGGAACACGTGCCCTGGGGCAGCCCCAGCTCCCTCGGCTGCGTGCGGATGAAGAATCCGGACGTAATCGAATTGTTTGACGCCACCGACAATGGCATTGATGTCCTGATTGATGAGAACGCCTGATGCACTCCGCACTGAACCTGACCACGCCCGCGCTGTTGTTTCCCGCCATTTCCCTGCTGCTGCTGGCCTATACCAACCGCTTTCTCGGCCTCGCCAGCATCATCCGCAATCTGTACGAGGAGTACCGCGATAGCCAGGACCCCAAGATCCTGCGCCAGATCGGCAATTTGCGCACCCGCATCACCCTGATCAAATGGATGCAGTGCCTGGGCATCGCCAGCCTGTTTCTGTGCACGGTGGCCATGTTCCAGGTTTATACCGGCTGGCAAGCCTGGGGAGAGCTGACCTTCGGCATCAGTCTGCTGTGCATGATCTGCTCGCTGGCGGTTTCGCTGATCGAACTGCTGCGCTCTTCGGACGCGCTCAACATCCTGCTGTCCGATCTACAGGCGGAATACGACAAGCGGCGCTAACAGCCGATTCAATGTCCGCTACGCGTCAGCGATGCCGTGAAAGAGCCCTAATGCTAGGGACGCCGCGCCACCAGCAGGCTCAACGGCATGCTGACGCGGCGCGCCAGTCCGCTATCGCCCCAGGCGCGGGCGATGCGGCCGGAAGCGTCGTCGAGTACGTGCTCGCCCAAGGTTTGTTTACACAACTTACTGGCGGACAGGGTATTGAGAAAGCCCAGGAATTGCTCCAGCGTCCAATCGCAGTCAATCGCCAGTTCCGGCGTGTCCAGTAGCGGCAAGGGACAGCCAGCGGTCGTGTAGCCATCCCAAAGAATTTGGCAGCGACTGGACCAGAACGGCTCGACGATGGAAGTCAGAATCGCCGCGGCCCGATCCACCTCCGGCGACACCCGATACAGATGATAGCCCCAGGCGGCGAAAACGCCCCCGGGCTTGAGCACCCGGCCCACCTCCGGCCAGAACGACGGAAAATGGAACCAGTGCAGCGCTTGCGACACGGTGATCAGATCGAAGCTCGCATCGTCGAATGGCGTGACCTCGGCTGGGCATTCTCGGTAATACACTTGATTATGCGCTTCGGCCTGGCCTAATTGCGCCGAGCTGATATCGGTGGCGTCCACGCGCGCGAAACCGTCTCCCAATCGCACCGCCGTTTGACCATTGCCGGTTGCGCAATCCCACGCCCGCTCCTGCGCGGCGCACAAGGGCAGCAGCCACTGATACAGCGCTTCGGGATAGGCCGGCCGAAACCGGGCGTACAGGTCGGAATACAGGCTGAAAGTGGCGACGGAATTGGATAGCATATTCGCTCTCTACAATTGCTGTAGCTTTCAATTAGATGACAGTCGGCACTGCCATGTCCATTCGTCATAACAGACGTTCACAATATATTTCAGCCGGCCCGTATTCTCAAGCCGTCCGTTAGCGTCCGTGCGCAATACGGCCGCCAGAAAATGCTTATATCATATCAAGAGGGCGGTAACCAGCCCGCGAACGCTGGTGAATGCGAAGACAGTGGAGGATGCGAGGCAAGCGGGAATGGAAAATATCTGGAATAAGAATTAAGACACCATGCAAAAAGCCTGCTTTAGCGGGCTTTTTGACTTTGCCAGGAGAGGGTGGTGCCGGTAAGAGGAGTCGAACCCCCGACCTTCGCATTACGAATGCGCTGCTCTACCAACTGAGCTATACCGGCACATCACTTCCGCCTCGAAGCAGAGCGCGTAATAATAAACAGTTTCTTGCGCTTTGAAAAGGGCTGGAACGCATTTGCCGACAACGCGTTTAAATTCATTGCCGTCCAATGCAAAAACCCTGAATTCAAATAAATGAATTCAGGGTTTTAAATCTGGTCGGAGTGAGAGGATTCGAACCTCCGGCCTCTACGTCCCGAACGTAGCGCTCTACCAGGCTAAGCTACACTCCGCTTTTACTGCACTCAGCGCCTAGCGCCGAGGAGCAGAAATTTACTACATCCGATGTTTTCTGACAAGCTTTTTCTATTCAGCTGGTCGGAGTGAGAGGATTCGAACCTCCGGCCTCTACGTCCCGAACGTAGCGCTCTACCAGGCTAAGCTACACTCCGACGACCATCTGCAAACTCATCCGAAAACCACCCCGCTGCCGTCTTGGCTGCGGTACAATCTGTGGCATCAGAGGACGCGCATTATGGAACAAATATGTGGTTTAGGCAACTATCTTTTTACCGTTTGAATCAAGACGACGCTCCTAATAACGAGCAGCTCTCCGCCGCGCTGGAAAAGCGTCCATTCCAGCATTGCATGGGACTGGACTGGTTCAGCGAGGGCTGGGTGCCCGCCGCCGGCCATCTGGACGCGCCGGTCTACGCCGTGCGCGGCTGCCAGATGGTGTCGCTGCGCCGCGAGGACAAAGTGCTGCCGGCATCGGTGATTCGCGACTTCGTCGAACTCAAGGTAGCGGAAATCGAGGACAAGGAACTGCGCAAGGTCGGCCGCAAGGAAAAGCTGGCGCTGAAAGAACAGATCACCGATGACCTGCTGCCGCGCGCCTTCGTGCGCAGCAGCCGGATGAGCGCCTTTCTGGATACCCGCCGCGGCTGGCTGATGGTGGACTCGGCCGCCGCCAGCAAGGCGGAAGCGCTGGTATCCAAGCTGCGCGAAGCGCTGCCGCCCTTCCCCGCCGCGCTGCCACGCACCAAGATCGCGCCGCATACCGCGATGACGGACTGGCTGGCGGCCGGTGAAGCGCCGGCCGGCTTTGAGTTGGACTCCGATTGCGAACTCAAGGACAGCGGCGAAAACGGCGCGGTAGTGCGCTGCGCGCGCATAGACCTGACCGCGGATGAAATCCGCCAGCACATCGCCACCGGCAAGCAAGTGACCCGAGTCGGCCTGATCTGGCAGGAAAAGATCCGCTTCCAGCTGACCGATATGCTGCAGTTGAAGCGGCTGCAGTTCCTAGACCTGTTGCAGGACGAGGCCAGCCAGGCCGGCGACGACCGCGAAAGCCTGTTCGAAGCCACCTTCACCCTGATGAGCGAGGAATTGGGTGAACTGGTGGATGCGCTGGTTGCCGCGCTAGGTGGGCTGGAAGACTCGCCGAGCCCGACCGCTGCCGCGCCGCAGACGGCCGCGCCAGGCACCGTCCCTGCCACAGCTGAAGGCGCCGAAGTCCCCTGGGATTGATGCCTCCGCCCCGCTCGCGCGTTCTGCGCGGGCGGGCTAGCCGCCCGCCGCGGCATCCAGTCGTTCTAAAATAGCCCTACGCTAACATCACCAGAAAAACAATCAATTTAACAAATAGATAGCAGCCGTCGATACTGGGACCACCTCATCCAAGGACAAGCCCAATGAAAACGGAAAACTGGCAGGACTTCTGGCTGGAACTAAGCGCCGGCTTCGCCTGGCTGCAATAAAAGCGCTGGCAAGCATGCGCGGCAAAGGGCAATATTCTTTGACATACAAACAGTAATGATTATCATTCAATAAAGGAGAGCATGATGACCATGTATCGACAACAGCTGAGGCGCCTGAAACGGCAGGCGCCGCCAAGCCAAAGCCAGCTACGGCGCGGCCTGGGCTTCGCCATTTTCATCGCCGGTTGCCTCATTCTGCTCGGAGTACTGCATTAGCCCTGCCATCACTTGGTTAAGTATGCCAGAGCAAGCCCAGCCCAACTATTTCCAATAAGTAAACAATAAAGCCAACAAACAGCGGTTTATCATGGAATACCGCTGTATTAAGCTGAAGCTATCCCTAGAATGATGAAAGCTTCAGCCATGACCGATCGCCTGCCCGCGCTGTTCATTTCGCACGGCGCCCCCACCCTGGTGCTGGAAGACAGCCCAAGCCGCCACTTTATCGCCCAGTTGGGAACGGAACTGCCGCGTCCGCGCGCCATCGTCATCGTTTCCGCGCACTGGGAAACCCGCGGCCTGGTGGTCAACCACAATCCACGCCCGGAAACCATTCACGACTTCTACGGCTTTCCCGAGGCCCTGTATCGCCTGAGCTACCCGGCGCGCACCGATGCCCAGCTCTGCGCGCGCCTGCATGAATTATTCGCCGCCGCAGGCTTGCCGGCGCAGAGCACCGAGCAACGCGGACTGGATCATGGCGCCTGGACGCCGCTGATGCTGATGTATCCGCAGGCCGACATTCCCATCGTCAACCTGTCGCTGCCGCATCAGGCATCGGCCGCTGAGCTGATGCGCATAGGCGAAGCGCTGCGTCCGCTGCGCGAGGAGGGCGTCCTGATCATCGCCTCCGGCAGCTACACCCACAATCTGCGCGCGCTGGCGCCGGAAGGCTCGGCACCGGCGCCGTGGGCGCTGGCGTTCCGCGACTGGCTGGACCAGCGGCTGCTGAATGGCGAACAGCAGGCGCTGGCCGACTGGCTGCAGCAAGCGCCTTATCCGCGCCACAACCACCCCAGCGACGAACACATCGCTCCGCTGTGGATCGCGCTGGGCGCCGGCGGTGCCGGTGCCACGGCCAGCAAGCTGCACGACGACTGGCGCATGGGCAATCTGTCCATGGCCTGCTGGCGCTTCGACTAGCCGCCCGCCGCCGGCGGCGCGTCGTCGTCCTGATTCTCATCGTCCCAGCCCAGCGGCTTGACGCCGGGCGGCAGATCCGGCGGCGGCTCGCGCCTGGCCAAGCGGATCAGAATGCCCAGCGCCGTCACCGCCGGCGCGGCGGCGATGAGGATCCAGAACAGCGTGGAATGCATCAAATCCATGTCCGCTCCAATGCAAAACGCCCCGGTCCAAGCCGGGGCGCGATGGCTTGAGCGCCGACGCTCAACGCTGGCGCAGCAAGCGCGCCGCGTCCAGCGCGAAGTAAGTCAGAATGCCGTCCGCGCCCGCGCGCTTGAACGCGATCAGGCTTTCCAGCATGCACTTTTCCTCGTTCAGCCAGCCGTTCTGGAACGCCGCCTTCAGCATCGCGTATTCGCCCGACACCTGGTAGGCGAAGGTTGGCACCCGGAACGTGTCCTTGACGCGGCGAATCACATCCAGATACGGCATGCCCGGCTTGATCATCACCGCATCGGCGCCCTCTTCCAGATCCTGCGCCACTTCCTGAATCGCTTCGTCCAGATTGGCGGGATCCATCTGGTAGTTGTTCTTGTCGGCCTTGCCCAGATTGCCGGACGAGCCCAGCGCGTCGCGGAACGGGCCGTAGAAACCCGACGAGTACTTGGCGGAATACGCCAGGATCTTGGTGTGGATATAGCCTTCTTCCTCGAAGGCCTGGCGAATCGCGCCGATGCGGCCGTCCATCATGTCGGACGGGCCGAACATGTCGACGCCGGCCTCGGCATGACAGAGGCCTTGCTTGATCAGGATTTCAGTGGTCTCGTCGTTGAGCACATAGCCGCTGTCGTCGATCACGCCGTCCTGGCCGTGAATGGTGTAGGGGTCCAGCGCGCCATCGGTCATCACGCCCAGTTCCGGAAAGCGCTTCTTCAGCTCTCGCACCACGGTAGGCACCAACCCTTCCGGGTTGTAGGCCTCTTGTGCGTCATTGTCCTTGCCCGACTCTATCACCGGGAATAGCGACAGCATCGGAATACCCAGTTCCAACGCCTGTTCGGCGGTGTAGAGCAGCTTGTCCAGGGTCTGGCGCGGCGCGCCCGGCATGGACGGCACTTCCACCACCCGGTTCTGCCCTTCCATCACGAATACCGGATAGATCAGGTCATTGGCGGTCAACACGTTTTCACGCATCAGGCGGCGGGAGAATTCATCTTTGCGCATGCGGCGCATGCGAGTGGCGGGGAAATAGCGATTGGCAAAAATCATGACAATTCCATTGAAAGGATTAGCCCGGCCATTGTACGCCTGTTGCCGCCAGCCCGCAGCGCACAGCCCGCGCCGAAACAGAGTGTTCTGTATTCGGCACGGCGGGCGGCGCCGGATCTTGCCGGCGCGCCCGCCTCCAGGCATGGCCAAACTCAGATCTGGCGCGGATCCGGCTTGCCGGGAACGGCCTGCGCAGCCTGCTCCACCGCCAGGTTTTCTTCCGCGCGCCGTCCTTCCCAGTAGGCGGCATTGACGATGCCTAGCTTTTCCGGATGGAACACCGGGTCCAGACCCCGCGCCTGCTGCGCTTCGTAGTCGCGCAGGCAGGCCAGCGCAGGCTTTTGCAGCAGGATGATGGCGATGATGTTGAGCCAGGCCATCAGGCCGA
Organism: Chromobacterium sp. LK1; assembly: GCF_001043555.1. NCBI lineage: Bacteria > Pseudomonadati > Pseudomonadota > Betaproteobacteria > Neisseriales > Chromobacteriaceae > Chromobacterium > Chromobacterium sp. LK1. The sequence goes on from NZ_LDUI01000041.1 coordinate 52,085, forward strand.
CGCCAATATCGCCCAAGCCCCAGGCCAGGTCCGCGGTTTTGACCGTGCCATACACGGTCGCCGCCATCAGGGCGATCTTCAACACAAAGCTCAGCCACGGCTGATTCACCTTGCGGTTGATGTAGGCGATATTGGTTTCCGCGATGTAGTAATAGGCGACGATGGTGGTGAAGGCGAAGAAGAACAGCGCCAGCGCAACAAAGATGGAACCGAAGCCCGGCATGATGCTTTCCATCGCGATCTGCACATAGCCCGGCCCCGCCGCCACGCCGGCGATGCCGGTGTACATCGCCTGGCCTGCCGGGCCCTGCACATTGTACTGGCCGGTGATTAGCAGCATGAAGGCGGTGGCGGAACAAACGAACAAGGTGTCGATATAGACCGAGAACGCCTGTACCAGGCCCTGCTTGGCCGGATGCGACACCGCCGCGGCGCTGGACGCGTGCGGGCCGGTGCCCTGGCCCGCTTCATTCGAATACACGCCGCGCTTCACCCCCCACTGAATCGCCAGGCCGAGAATGGCGCCGAAACCGGCGTCCATGCCAAACGCGCTTTTCAGCACCAGCGCCATCACGCCGGGCAGTTGCTCGATATTCAGCGCGATGATCACGCAGGCGACGATGATGTAGCCCAGCGCCATGAACGGCACCACCGCGCCGGCGAACAGCGCGATGCGCTTGACCCCGCCGAAAATGATGAAGCCCAGGATGATGGCCAACACCGCCGCGGTGACGGTGGGCGCGATGCCGAAGGCATTGTCCAGCGAGGCGGCGATGGAATTGGCCTGCACCCCCGGCAGCAGCACCCCGGTGGCGATGATGGTGGTGATGGCGAACAGCCAGGCATACCATTTCTGGCCCAGGCCCTTTTCGATGTAGAAGGCCGGACCGCCGCGGTACTGGCCATCGATCTTTTCCTTGTAGACCTGACCCAGCGTCGATTCAACGAAAGCGGAGCTGGCGCCGAGGAAGGCCACCATCCACATCCAGAAAATGGCGCCGGGCCCGCCGAAGGTGATCGCGGTGGCGACGCCGGCGATATTGCCGGTGCCGACACGGCCGGCCAGCGTCATCGCCAGCGCCTGAAACGAGGACACGCCGCTGGCGGTGCTCTCGGTATTGAACATCAGCCGCAGCATTTCCTTGAAGTGGCGCAGTTGCAGAAACCGGGTGCGCACCGACAGGTAAAGCCCCACGCCCAGGCACAGGTAAATCAGCGCCGGGCTCCAGATGACGCCGTTGACGGCATTGACCAAATCTTCCATGACATTCTCCTTTGAGCGAAGCCAAGCTCACCGCGCTGACGCTGGGCGGCCCGGATAATTTTTATGTTCTTGCTCCGGAGCGGAGTTCCGGAGCCTCACCAAGATAAGGCCGAACATTGGAACCCTCCAGATAATTCATTTTAAAAAAACGCTCATTACAACAGGTTACCTAAAAACATTTGACCACAAGTGCAAACTGTGTAATTAAAAAAACGGCAAGCGCGCACGCTTGCCGTTTTTGCTCCGACGACCGAGATCGCCGCTTGGTCCTGCTTTAGCCGAAGAAGTCCTTCAGCTTGTCCATGAAGGACTTGGAGCGCGGATTGTGGGTGGCGACATCACCCTGGCTGATGGCGTCGAATTCGCGCAGCAGCTCTTTCTGACGCTCGGTCAGCTTGACCGGGGTTTCCACCACCACATGGCAATGCAGATCACCGTACTCGGTGCCGCGCACCGCCTTCACGCCCTTGCCGCGCAAACGATAAACACGACCGCTCTGGGTTTCAGCCGAAATCTTGACCTTGGCCATGCCATCCAGCGTCGGGATTTCCACCTCGCCGCCCAGCGCCGCGGTGGAGAAGGAGATCGGCATCTCGCAATGCAGATCCATGCCGTCGCGCTGGAATACCGTGTGCGGCTTGATGTGGGTGACCACGTACAGATCGCCGGACGGGCCGCCGTTCTGGCCCGGCTCGCCTTCGCCGGACAGGCGGATGCGGTCGCCTTCGTCCACGCCGGGCGGGATTTTCACGTTCAGCGTCTTGTTGGTCTTCTTCTGGCCCGCGCCGTGGCAGCTGGTGCAGGGATCGGAAATCTGCTTGCCGGTGCCGTGGCAGGTCGGGCAGGTCTGCTGGATGGAGAAGAAGCCCTGGCTCATGCGCACTTGGCCATGGCCGCCGCAGGTGGTGCAGGTCTTGGGCTGGGTGCCGGGCTTGGCGCCGCTGCCGTGGCAGACTTCGCATTCCTCGTGCGAGGGAATGCGGATTTGCTTCTCGCAGCCGCGCGCGGCCTCTTCCAGCGAGATTTCCATGTTGTAGCGCAGGTCCGCGCCGCGGTAGACGTTGGAACGCCCGCCGCCGCCACCGCCGCCGGAGCGGCCGCCGCCGAAGATGTCGCTGAAGATGTCGGCGAAATCGCCGAAGCCGCCAAAGCCCGCGCCGCCGCCGGCGCCGGCCTGCGGATCCACGCCGGCGTGGCCGAACTGGTCGTAAGCGCCGCGCTTCTGGCTATCGGACAGAATCTCGTAGGCTTCCTTGACCTCTTTGAACTTCTCTTCCGCTTCCTTGCTGTCCGGATTGCGGTCCGGGTGATACTTCATCGCCAGCTTGCGGTAAGCCTTTTTGATGTCGTCGTCGGAGGCGTCGCGATTGACGCCCAACACATCGTAGTAATCTTTCTTGGACATGTTCCTGTCTCTCTCAAAATTCAGTCGGCTCGGGGAGCAAGCCCCCTAGCGCGGCCGGCCACCATACGCCAATGACCGGTCCGGGCCGCGGAACACTCCGGCGGGCCCGGCCCGGTCATCAGGCGTCAAGACATCGGCTGGCGATTAAGCCTTGTCTTTCTTCACTTCTTCGAACTCGGCGTCGACGACATTGCCGTCTTCCTGCTTGCCGGCCTGAGCGTCCGCGCCGCCCTGCTGGGCGCCGGCTTCAGCCTGCTGAGCCTGGGCGTACATGATTTCGCCCAGTTTCTGGCTGGCCTTGGCCAGTTCTTCGGTCTTGGCTTCGATCGCGGCCTTGTCTTCGCTCTTGGCCACTTCCTCGGCCGCCTTCACCGCGTCTTCGATCTTGGCCTTTTCAGCGGCGTCGATCTTGTCGCCGTGCTCGGCCAGCGATTTCTTCACGCTGTGGATCAGGCCTTCCGCCTGATTGCGGGCGGTCACCAGCTCGTGCAGCTTCTTGTCTTCCTCGGCATTGGCCTCGGCGTCCTTCACCATTTGCTGGATCTCGGCTTCGGACAAGCCCGAGGAAGCCTGGATGGTGATATTGGCCTGCTTGCCGGAAGCCTTGTCCTTGGCCGACACGTGCAGAATGCCGTTGGCGTCGATATTGAATTCCACTTCGATCTGCGGAATGCCGCGCGGCGCAGGCGGGATGTCGCCCAGATTGAACTGGCCCAGGCTCTTGTTGGCGGAAGCCTTCTCGCGCTCACCCTGCAGCACGTGAATGGTCACCGCGGTCTGGTTATCGTCGGCGGTGGAGAACACCTGCGACGCCTTGGTCGGGATGGTGGTGTTCTTCTGGATCAGCTTGGTCATCACGCCGCCCAGGGTTTCAATGCCCAGCGACAGCGGGGTCACGTCCAAGAGCAGCACGTCCTTGCGGTCGCCGGACAGCACCGAACCCTGGATCGCGGCGCCAACGGCCACGGCTTCGTCCGGGTTCACGTCCTTGCGCGGCTCCTTGCCGAAGAACTCCTTAACTTTTTCCTGCACTTTCGGCATGCGGGTCTGGCCGCCGACCAGGATCACGTCGGAGATCTCGTTGACCGACAGGCCGGCATCCTTCAGCGCCACGCGGCACGGCTCGATGGAGCGCTCGACCAGATCTTCCACCAGGCTTTCGAACTTGGCGCGGGTAATCTTCATCGCCAAGTGTTTCGGGCCGGTCGCGTCCATGGTGATGTAAGGCAGGTTCACTTCGGTCTGGGTCGCGCTGGACAGCTCGATCTTGGCCTTTTCCGCCGCTTCCTTCAGACGCTGCAGCGCCATCACGTCGTTCTTCAGATCCACGCCCTGTTCGCGCTTGAACTCGGTCACGATGTAATCGATCACGCGCTGGTCGAAGTCTTCGCCGCCCAGGAAGGTGTCGCCGTTGGTCGACAGCACTTCGAACTGGTGCTCGCCGTCCACGTCGGCGATTTCAATGATGGACACGTCGAAGGTGCCGCCGCCCAGGTCGTATACCGCGATCTTGCGGTCGCCTTCCTGCTTGGACAGGCCGAAGGCCAGCGCCGCGGCGGTCGGCTCATTGATGATGCGCTTCACTTCCAGGCCGGCGATGCGGCCGGCGTCCTTGGTGGCCTGACGCTGGCTGTCGTTGAAGTAGGCCGGCACGGTGATCACCGCCTCGGTCACTTCTTCGCCCAGATAGTCTTCCGCGGCCTTCTTCATCTTGCGCAGCACTTCGGCGGACAGTTGCGGCGGAGCCAGTTCCTGGTCGCGTACCTTGACCCAGGCGTCGCCGTTCTTGGCCTTCAGGATTTCGAAAGGCATCAGGTCGATGTCCTTCTGCACTTCCTTGTCTTCGAAGCGTCGGCCGATCAGGCGCTTGGCGGCATAAATGGTGTTGCGCGGGTTGGTCACCGCCTGGCGTTTGGCCGGCGCGCCGACCAGGATCTCGCCATCATCCATGTAGGCGATGATGGACGGAGTGGTGCGAGCGCCTTCGGCGTTCTCGATCACTTTCGGGGTGCCACCCTCCACTACCGATACGCAGGAGTTGGTGGTGCCCAAGTCGATACCAATGATTTTACCCATGTCGAAGTTCCTTTATCTCAATTCGTTTCGGCGGCCATTTGCTTGATAGCAACCGCCTGTTGTCTCAATAGGTATTGGCTATGCCCATTATTTCAAGAGGAGCATGCCAGCCTTTTTTATGCTTTTGCCTTGGCAACCACGACCATCGCCGGACGCAGCACGCGGTCGGCGATCTGATAGCCCTTTTGCATCACGCGCACGATGGTATTGGGCTCGGCGTCGGATTCTTCCGCGCTCATCGCCTGATGCTGGTGCGGGTCCAGCTTGTCGCCTGCCTTGGGCGCGATGTCCTTGATCTGCGCCTTTTCGAAGGCGGACACCAACTGCTTCAGCGTCATGTCCACGCCCATCTTCAGGGTGTCGATCTGGCCGCTCTGGTCCAGCAGCGCCATTTCCAGATAGTCCTTCACCGACACCAACTCGCCGGCGAACTTGGTGATCGCGTATTTATGGGCGGAGGCCAGTTCCTCCTGCGCGCGGCGGCGCTGGTTTTCCTGGTCGGCGCGGGCGCGCAGCAGCGCGTCCTTCAGTTCCGCCACTTCCGCGTTCAGCGCGGCAAGCTGCTGCTCCGGGCTCAGTTCTTGCTCCACAGCCTGTTCCGCCACCGTCGCGTCGATATTGTCATTGTCCACGGCGTCAGCCGCGATGTTTTGGTTTTCCTGCATGGCGATTCCTCGGATTTGGATTCAGCGGTACGAATAGTCCCGACTCAAGGTAGGGGCTTCGTCGTGGAATTCAAGTCCTGAAAACGACTGAACGGCTTCAGAACGCCGCAAGCGGGCGCCAACACGCCAATGTGCGTTTGCGGACTTTTATTTTCAAAAAGCAAACGCTTGAGCGAGTCGCAATATTCGTTTTAGGAAAGTTGCTGTTAGCTTTTGAAAATCAACAATTTTCTTTGTGCTGCACTGCACACAAGCGTTTTTTTTTGTGCTAATAATTGAGCCACACCCGCAAGTGCTCCGCCCGAACAGCCCCTATCCGCAAGGCTGGCACGGCGGACATGCCGAGCCGGCCCCATGAGGGCCGACCGCAAGAAAATCCGGAAAACCGGATAGCCAGATCGCTTAATGAGGACGCCGGCGCCTGCCGGCGCGCACAGAAACGTATCGAGAAGGGTTTTAGCATGACGACTCGCGAACAACGCATTGCAGCCATCCAGAAAGACTGGAACGAGAATCCCCGCTGGAAAGGCATCAAGCGCGGCTACAGCGCCGCCGATGTGGAGCGCCTGCGCGGCTCGCTGCAGATTGAGTACTCGTTGGCGCGCAACGGCGCGGACAAGCTGTGGGGCCTGCTCCACAGCGAGCCGTACATCAACTGTCTGGGCGCGCTGACCGGCGGTCAGGCCATGCAGCAGGTCAAGGCCGGCGTCAAGGCCATCTATCTGTCCGGCTGGCAAGTGGCCGCCGACAACAATGAATACTCGGCGATGTATCCGGACCAGTCGCTGTACCCGGTGGACTCGGTGCCCAAGGTGGTAGAGCGCATCAACAACGCCTTCACCCGCGCCGACGAGATTCAGCATTCCAAGGGCGTGGCCCAGGGCGACGCCGGCTTCATCGACTACTTCGCCCCCATCGTGGCGGATGCCGAGGCCGGTTTCGGCGGCGTGCTGAACGCTTATGAGCTGATGAAGGCGATGATACGCGCCGGCGCCGGCGGCGTTCACTTCGAGGACCAGTTGGCCTCGGTGAAAAAATGCGGCCACATGGGCGGCAAGGTGCTGGTACCGACCCAGGAAGCAGTCCAGAAGCTGATCGCCGCGCGCCTGGCCGCCGACGTCTATGGCGTGCCTACCCTGGTGATCGCCCGCACCGATGCCGAAGCCGCCGATCTCTTGACCAGCGACTGCGACGAGCGCGACCGCCCCTTCCTGACCGGCGAGCGCACCGCCGAAGGCTTCTACAAGACCAAGAAGGGCCTGGAGCAGGCTATCAGCCGCGCCATCGCCTACGCCGACTACGCCGACCTGGTCTGGTGCGAAACCGGCACCCCGGATCTGGAGTTCGCGCGCAAGTTCGCCGATGCGGTGCATGCCAAGCATCCGGGCAAGCTGCTGGCCTACAACTGCTCGCCGTCCTTCAACTGGAAGAAGAACCTGGACGACGCCACCATCGCCAAATTCCAGCGCGAGCTGGGCGCGATGGGCTATAAGTACCAGTTCATCACCTTGGCCGGTATCCACAATATGTGGTACAACATGTACGACTTGGCACAAGATTATGTTGCCCGCGGCATGTCTGCCTATGTCGAGAAAGTACAGGAGCCGGAATTCGCCGCTCGCGAGCGCGGTTACACCTTCGTGTCCCACCAGCAGGAAGTGGGTACCGGCTACTTCGACGATGTCACCACCGTGATCCAGGGCGGGCAGTCCAGCGTCACCGCGCTGACCGGCTCCACCGAGGAAGAGCAATTCCATTGAGCCGCCGCTGATACAGGCGCGGACGCCCACGGTTTCGTGGGCGTCTTTCATTGCGCTGTCGGTGTCGATTATTTAATTCCGCTAAACAATCAATTCAGCTTACGGTGCTTTTTTCAATGCGGAAATTCATCAATACTACTATGCAGAAGCCCGCCAATCGCGGGCTTCGTTTATTTCACGCATTCGCGGAAGGCATCCCACCATGGCAAAAGTCGTCGTTGTTTATCACTCCGGTTACGGTCACACCCAGCAAGTGGCCCAGCATGTCGCCGCAGGCGCCGGCGCGCAGCTGCTGGCCATCGACGCCGAGGGCAACCTGCCCGCCGGCGCCTGGGATCTGCTGAACGACGCCGACGCCATCATCTTCGGCTCGCCCACCTATATGGGCAGCCCGAGCTGGCAATTCAAGAAATTCGCCGACGCCAGCTCCAAGGTCTGGTTCACCCGCGGCTGGCAGGACAAGGTGTTCGGCGGCTTCACCAATAGCGCCAGCCTGAACGGCGACAAGCAGGTTTCGCTGATCTACCTGCAAACCCTGGCTTCCCAGCACGGCGGCCTGTGGGTCAGCCTGGGCCTGCTGCCCAGCAACGCCAAGAACGCCAGCCGCGAGGACATCAACAATCTGGGCGGTTCGGTTGGCCTGCTGGTGCAATCGCCGTCCGACGCCAGCGTCGACGAAATCCCGCAAGGCGATCTGGACACCGCCAAGGCCTATGGCCAGCGTGTCGCCGGCATCGCCAGCAAGTTGCACGGCTAAAAGCTAATTTAGACAAGACAAAGGGGGCCATATGGCCCCCTTTTTCCTTGCCCGCGCGCGCGCTCAGCCGCGTGCGGCCAATTGATCCAGCAACTTCTGGTGAATGCCGCAGAAGCCGCCGTTGCTCATCACCAGCACATGGTCTCCGGGCCGGGCCGCGGCGGCCACAGCTTGCAGCAGCGCGTCGAAATCGTCGAAAGTCTGCGCGCGCTCGCCCAGCTCGGCCAAGGCCTCGCCGGGATCCCAGCCCAGATTGGCGGCGGAGCAGAACACCAGGTCGGCATCGGCCAGCGAGGCCGGCAGCGCCGCCTTCATCGTGCCCAGCTTCATGGTGTTGGAACGCGGCTCCAGCACCGCCAGGATGCGCTCGCCGCCCACCTTGTGCCGCAGGCCGGCCAGAGTGGTGGCGATGGCGGTGGGATGATGGGCGAAGTCGTCGTACACGGTGATGCCGGCCGCTACGCCGCGTACCTCCATCCGCCGCTTGACGTTCTGGAAGCGCGACAGCGCGTCGATGGCGCTGCTCACCGCCACGCCGACATGGCGGGCGGCGGCGATCGCCGCCAACGCGTTCAAGCGGTTGTGTTCGCCCATCAGCTCCCAGCACACCCGGCCCTGGATCTGGCCGTCGAGCAGCACGTCGAAATGGCCGTTGGCCTCCGCCGCGCCCAGTTGCCAGCCGGCATCCGCGCCGAAGCGCTCCACCGGCGTCCAGCAGCCGCGTTCCAATACCCGATCCAGGCTGGCCTCGCGGCCGTTGCTGACGATCAGGCCCTGGCCCGGCACCGTGCGCACCAGATGATGGAACTGGGTTTCTATCGCCGCCAGGTCGGCGAAGATGTCGGCGTGGTCGAACTCCAGATTGTTCAGCACTGCGGTGCGCGGGCGGTAATGGACGAACTTGGAGCGCTTGTCGAAGAAGGCGGTATCGTATTCGTCAGCCTCGATCACGAAGAAGGGGCTGACGCTGGCCGCGTCCTGGCGCGGCGCGCCCGGCAGCCGCGCCGACACGCCGAAGTTCTGCGGAATGCCACCGATCAGGAAACCCGGCGCCAGGCCGGCATCCTCCAGAATCCAGGCCAGCATCGAACTGGTGGTGGTCTTGCCGTGGGTGCCGGCCACCGCCAGTACCCACAGGTCCTGGAGCACGTTTTCCGCCAGCCACTGCGGGCCGGAGATATAAGGCAGCCCGCGATTGAGGATTTCCTCCATCAGCGGCTTGCCGCGCGTCACCACATTGCCCACCACGAAGATGTCCGCGCCGATGTCGGCCTGCTCCGCGCCGAAGCCCTGGATCAGCTCGATGCCCATGGCTTCCAACTGGGTGCTCATCGGCGGGTATACATTGGCGTCGCAGCCGGTGACCTTGTGACCGGCCTGTTTGGCGATAGCGGCGATGCCTCCCATGAAGGTGCCGCAGATGCCCAGGATATGGATGTGCATAATTCGGTTCAGCGTATTGAAAACGGCAAAACGGCAAGCATACCGGAAAGCGGCCGCCGCCGACATCCGGGCTCGCAAGCCGCTGCGCGGCCGGCCATGCCTGTCCTTCGGATCAGGATGCGCTGACAAAACATGACATTCGGCTTAACCGTCGAATGGATGGAACTAGGCTGAATTGGCCGACCCGCAACTATCCGTGGGCAAACCCGGCCATTCGGAGACCAAAATGACAATGCTCAACGCTCGCCTCGCTCCGCTGGGCCTCGCCGCGCTAGTGCTGGCGGCACCCGGCCACGGCGAAGATATTCCGCAGATAGACAACCCGCCGCGGCTCTTGGCGGCTCCAGCCGACCAGGCCGCCAAGACCAGGCTCGGCGCGCTCAACACCGCCGCCCTGCTCAACGCGCCGCTGGAGCTTGGCCAGCCCCAGGCTGCGCCGCGCGAAGTCACCTTCGATCTGGACATCCGCTATCGCTATGGCTGGATCCGCAACCCCTCGCTGGAACGACCCGGGCAGATCCATTACGACAAGGTCGTGCTACGCAGCTACCTGCCCGGCGTGCTCAGCTCGGCCGCGCCGCCAAGCTCCTCCCTTCCCAGCGCCACGCCCTTCATCGCCCCGCTGATCGAGGTCTATCCTGGGCAAACCGTGCGCATCGGCCTGAACAACAAGCTGGACCGCGACGTCGATGGCAAGCCCATCCGCGACCCCAGTTGCACCGACCAGGGCGGCAGCGCCAACCAGCCGCACTGTTTCAACGGCACCAATCTGCATACCCACGGGCTCTGGATCAATCCGGCCGGCAATAGCGACAATGTGCTGCTCTCCATCAATCCCGGCGTCAGCTTCCAGTACGAGTACAACATTCCGCCAGACCACCCCGCCGGCACGTTCTGGTATCACACCCACCGCCATGGCTCCACCGCGCTGCAGGTGTCCAGCGGCATGGCCGGCGCGCTGATCGTGCGCGGCACGCGGCAACCCACCCTGCAGCAGAACGGCGACATCGACACCCTGTTACAGCCCTATTCCGCGGCCGGCTTCCGCGAGCGGGTGCTGGTGTTTCAGCAGATCCAGTACGCCTGCCGCTTCAAGGCCGGACAATACAAGGACATGATCAAGACTTACGGCAATACCGCCACTCCGCCCAATGAGGAGGATCAGCGCTACCGCTGCGACGACGGCGACGTGGGCGGCATCGAAGGTACGACCAGTTCGGACCCAAGACCTGGCAAGAATCCGGCCGCTACACCAGCATCAACGGCGTGGTCTTGGGCAAGATGGTCCAAGCGCGGGCCGGCGACGTGGAACGCTGGAGAATGGTGCACGCCGGCGTGCGCGACACCATCAATCTGAAACTGCGCCGCCTCAGCGACAACGCGCCGCCGCTGGCCGGCCTGTTCGCCAGGCAGATGGACGATTACGTCACCCGCTATTGCCGCAGCGACACGGAGCTGGACCTGCCCTTGATCGCCGCCGACGGCCTGACCATGGGCAAGGTGCAAACCCGCAAGAGCGTGGTGTTCCAGCCCGGCTATCGCTGGGACGCGCTGGTGTCCTTCCCCAGCGCCGGCAAATACTGCCTGATCAACGACGTCAAGGTCAGCAGCACCATAGACCGCTCGGCGCCGTCGGCGCGCTTGCTGGGCGTGGTCGACGTTGCGCCCGGCCAAGCCTCGCGTCCGTTGCAAGAGGTGCTGATCGGCGCCGCCCGCGCGCACTTTCCGCCCGCTGTCGCCAACAAGGTCAGCGCGGAACTACGCAGCGGGATGAAGCTGAGCAGCTTTGTGCCACATCCGGACATAGACCCCAAGGAAGTGACCGGCACCCAGGCGCTGACGTTCAACATCGATGTGTCACAGCCCAAGTCGGCCTTCTTCCAGGTGGACGGCAAACCTTATGCCGGCGATCGCATAGACCGCACCCTGAAGCTGGGCGGCGTGGACGAGTGGACGCTGCGCTCCGACTTCGTCAGCCATCCCTACCATATCCACGTCAACCCGTTCCAGATCGTCAAGATAGTAGACCCCAAGGGCCGCGACATCAGCGCGGAAGGCGCGCCGGATTCAATGGACCCCGGCGACACCCAATACAGCGGCCTGAAAAACATCTGGAAAGATACTTTATGGGTGAAAAACATCGAAGCCAGCAATGACCCGAAGATTGCCGCGGCCGGCCGTTACACCATCACCATCCGCACCCGCTATGAGCGCTATATCGGCGACTTCGTGCTGCATTGCCATATCCTGGATCACGAAGATCAGGGCATGATGCAGAATATCCGCATCGCGCTGCCGGACGGCAGGGGCGGCACCGCCTTTGGCCATCACTGAACGGCCCGCCATGAAAAAAGCCCGCGACAGCGGGCTTTTTCACAGCGGACGAGCGGCTCAGAAGAAGATCAGCGTCATCAGCACGAACAAGGGCAGCAGGATGGCGCAGGACCAGCCCAGATAGCCGAAGAAGCTCGGCATCTTCACATGGCGGTGCTCGGCGATGGCCTTGACCATGAAGTTGGGCGCGTTACCGATATAGGTATTGGCGCCCATGAACACCGCGCCCATGGAGATCGCCAGCAAGGTGTCCGCCATCGGGCCCATCAGCACCTGGGCGTCGCCGTGAGCCAGGTTGAAGAACACCAGATAGGTGGGCGCATTGTCCAGGAAGCTGGACAGGATGCCGGTCATCCAGAAATACATCGTGTTGACCGGCTGGCCATTGGCGTCGGACACCATGTGCACCAGGTTGGCCAGATGGCCGTCGGCGCCGGCGCGCAGGATGGCGATCACCGGACCGATGGTGATGAAGATGCCGGCGAACAACTTGCCCACTTCCAGGATGGGATCCCAGTTGAACTCATTGCCAGCGCGCACCTGCTTGGGGGTGATCCACAGCGAGGCGAAGGCCAAGGCCAGCAGCGCCAGGTCGCGCACGATATTCTGCAGCTCCACATGGGTGCCCATGATGTCGAACACCACGCCCGGTTTCCAGATGCCGGACATCAGCACCGCGGCGATGATGCCGGCCAGCAGGAACAGATTGCGCTTACCGTGCAGCTTGATCGGCTTGTCCTTGGAACGGTCGATTTCCGGCAGCGTACCCGTCTGCGCTTCCTTCTTGAAGAAATAGCTGTCCAGCGCGTAGAAGATGGCCAGCAGCGCCAGCGACAGCACCAGCACCGGCAGCACCATATGCTGCACCGTCCAGCCGAAGCTGACGCCCTTGAGGAAGCCGAGGAACAACGGCGGATCGCCCAACGGGGTCAGGCCGCCGCCGATATTGGCCACCAGGAAGATGAAGAACACCACCACGTGCACATTGTGCTTGCGCTTTTCATTGGCGCGCAGCAGGGGGCGGATCAGCAGCATCGCCGCGCCGGTGGTGCCCATGATGGAGGCCAGCGCAGTGCCTATCGCCAGAATGGCGGTGTTGAGCTTGGGCGAGCCGTGCAAGGAGCCCCATACCAGAATGCCGCCGGACACGGTGTACAAGGAGAACAGCAGCACGATGAAGGGTATGTATTCGGCGAACAGCGCGTGGACGATCAGCGCCGTCGAAGTGCCCAGGCCGTAAGCCACGGCGAAGGGCGCCAGGAACAGCACGGTCCACACCGCGGTGATCTTGCCGAAATGATGGTGCCAGATGCCCGGCGCGAAAATCGGAAACAAGGCAATGGACAGCAGAATGCCGGCGAACGGCAAGCCCCAGGCCAAGCTCAGCGTGGCGCCGTCCAGCTCGGCGGCTTGCGCCAATGCCGGCAGCAAGGCCAGGGCTGCGGCGCTAAAGAGTGTTTTGGTCATCTATCTTCCCGAGGGCATGACGCCCATTGATAAAAGCGCCATCGCCTGTGCCAAGACAGCCTTGGACAGGCTCTATGCAAAGAATGGATTCCGGCGATATTGTTGAAGCGCAACGGCGGCCGGATGCCGTTGCGCTGACGCTCCGCATCCCGCCAAGGCCGGATCACGGCACTGACAGCGCCAGCGCGCCCGTATGGGCCTGGTTCGATCAGAACAGTTACAAAGCGTTACATCGTCCCATAACTCGGGCTGCCCGGACAAGGAAAACCGGTATCGAAAGCAGGCGTTTTTGCGCGATTGCCACGCTAATTAAGCGTTTAATGAAACAAGGCCGGCGGCGTGACGCCACCGGCCTTGTCAGCAGAGCCGAACGCCTCAGCGCTGGATGAACTCGATCTTGTAGCCATCCGGGTCTTCGACGAAGGCGATCACCGTGGTGCCGTGCTTCATCGGGCCGGCTTCGCGGCTGACCTTGCCGCCCTTGGCGCGCACCATGTCACAGGCGGCGTAGGCGTCCGGCACCTCGATGGCGATATGGCCGTAGCCGTTGCCCAGCTCATAGGACTCGGTGTCCCAGTTGTGGGTCAACTCCAGCACCGTCTGTTCTTCTTCGGCGCCATAGCCGACGAAGGCCAGGGTGAAGCGGCCGTCCGGGTAATCCTGGCGGCGCAGCAACTTCATATCGAGCACTTCCTGGTAAAACGCCAGCGAGCGCTCCAGATTGCCCACTCGCAGCATGGTGTGCAGTAAACGCATCATCACTCTCCTTAATTCATCAATCAAAATGGAACAGCTCGGCGCCGTGCTGCTTCAGCCAGCGCCGCGCCGTCTGCCAATCCGGGTACAGGCGCGCGGTTTCCGCCCAGAACGCCGGCGAATGGTTCATGTGTTCCAGGTGAGCCAGCTCGTGGGCGATCACGTAGTCCAGCACCGCCGGCGGCGCTTGCAGCAAGCGCCAATTCAGGCGAATCACCCCGGCCGCGGTGCAACTGCCCCAGCGCGTGCGCGCCGACGATAGCTGCAGCCCGCTGGGCTGGCGGCGGCAAGCGCGCGCCAGTTCCGCCAGCCGCGATGGAAAGCGCAAGGTGGCTTCGCGCTGGAAAAATCGGCATACCGCCTGTTTCAGTCCCGCCGCGTCGCCCTCGGCGATACCGGTAACAAGCAACCCCTCCGGCAACAGCCGGGCGCTGCGGCGCGCGCCGGCCGTCAGCACGATGGGCATGGCCTCGCCCTGCCAGCGCAGCTGACTGAGATCGGCCGCCTGCTGCCGCGCCAGCTTTTGCCGCGCCACATGGCCGGCGATCCAGTCGCGGCGTTCGAACAAGACCTCGCGCAGCCGGGCGGCGCTGACCGCCGGATGCGCGACCAGCTCCACCCTGCCCGCGCTGACCCGTATGCCCACGCTCTTGCGCGGACGCCGGGTCAGCACCACGTCCACCTCGCCGTCAGGCAGCGGCAGACGCAGCCAGACGCTTGCGCTTTTCATCCGCGTCCGCGAACGGGCCGACGCCGCCGATCTCGCGCTGACGCGCCTCGATCCACTGCTCGGCATCCTTCATCATCGCCTCCGGCCCCAGCGCCTCATCTGGCACGATGGGCTTGCCCACCACCACGGTGATCTCGCCGGGGTATTTCAGGAAGGCGTTGCGCGGCCAGAACTCGCCGGCGTTGTGCGCCACCGGCACCAGCGGCATGTCGAACTGCTTGGCCATGCGCGCCGCGCCCAGCTTGTACTTGCCCACCACGCCCGGCTTGGTGCGGGTGCCTTCCGGGAAGACCGTGATCCAGAAACGGTGGCGCTTGCGCTCCAGCCCCTGCTCCAGCAGGCGCTGGTTAGCGTTGGCGCGGTCGGAACGGTTGATGATGATGGGGTTCATCAGCACCAGGCCCCAGCCGAACACCGGAATCCAGGTCAGCTCGCGCTTGGCCACATACACCTGCCACGGAAATATCTTCTGCAAGGCCAGCGTTTCCCAGCCGGACTGGTGCTTGGAGCAGATCACCGAGGGCTGATCCGGAATATTCTCCGCGCCCAGCACCTTGTATTTCAGGCCGATCACATGCTCCAGCATCCACAGCAGGCTCTGCGCCCAACTGACGCCGAACACATGGCGCGCGCGGCGCGGCAGCGGCGCGGACAGCAGCAGCAGGAAGAAGAACAGCGGCGTGATCACGATCAGCACCAGCCAGTACAACAGGTTACGAAGCCATAAACTCAGCATGCTTGGGACAATATCCTTATCAAAAATCAGCGCTCGCGCGAATCGATCAAATATTCCGCGGCATCGTACAAATCGTTGAACACCAGGGTGCCGGCCGGCAGCTCGCCGTCGGCCAGCGTCTTGGCGCCCTTGCCGGTCTTGACCAGGATGGGCAGGCCACCCACCGCCGCCACCGATTCCAGATCGCGGCGGCTGTCGCCGATCAGCGGCAAGCCATCCAGCTTCACATTGAAGCGCTCGGCGATCTCCAGCACCATGCCCGGCAGCGGCTTGCGGCAATCGCAGCCGGCGCTGGGGCCGTGCGGACAGAACAGCACCGCGTCGATGCGCCCGCCGGCCTGCCCCACCAGCCGGTGCATCTTCTCGTGCATGGCGTTGAGCGCCTGCACATCGAACAGGCCGCGGCCGATGCCGGATTGATTGGTGGCCACCACCACGCGCCAGCCGGACTGGGTCAGATTGGCGATCGCCTCCAGGCTATGCTCGATCGGCACCCATTCCGCCGGCGATTTGACGAAATCGTCGCGGTCCTGATTGATCACGCCATCGCGGTCGAGAATGACTAGTTTCACGGTTTTTCCCCGTCTGGAACATGCCGGGGCGGCCTGAGCCGCCCCGTGGGATTACTCCGCCAGCAGCGAAATGTCGGCCACGCGGTTGAACAAGCCGGCCAGCCGCGCCAGCAGGGCGATGCGGTTGTTGCGCACCGCGGCGTCGTCCGCCATCACCATCACACCGTCGAAGAAAGCGTCCACCGGCGCGCGCAGCGAGGCCAGCTGGGTCAACGCGGCGGCGAAATCGCGGGCGGCGAACTTATCGTCCACCTGCGGCGCCAACTGCTCGACGGCGGCGAACAGCGCCTGCTCGGCCGCTTCGCTCAGCAGCGCCGGATTCACCGCGCCCACTTCGCCTTCGGCCTTTTTCAGGATGTTCTTCACCCGCTTGTTGGCGGCGGCCAGCGCGGCCGCTTCCGGCAGCGCCTTGAAAGCGGCGACGGCGGACAACACCGCGCGTACTTCCGCCAGCCGGCTGGGCGAGAGCGCCAGCACCGCGTCGATCTCGTCGCCCTTGTAATCGGCGGCGAGGAAGTTCTTCAGGCGGTCCATCATGAAGCCGAACACCTCGTCGGCCACGGCGGCGGACAGCTTGCCGGCCGGGAAGGCGGCGGCGACGATGTTCAGCAGCGCCTTCAGGTCCAGGTCCGCGTCCAGCGCCATGCGCACCACGCCCAGCGCGGCGCGGCGCAAGGCGAACGGATCCTTGTCGCCGGTGGGGATCAGGCCGATGCCCCAGATGCCGACGATGGTTTCCAGCTTGTCCGCCAACGCCACCGCGGTGGCGATCTTGCCTTCCGGCAGCGTGTCGCCGGCGAAGCGCGGGTGGTAATGGCCTTCGATGGCGGCGGCCACTTCGGCGTGCTCGCCGTCGAGCTGGGCGTAGTACATGCCCATCACGCCCTGCAGCTCGGGGAATTCGCCCACCATGTCGGACACCAGATCGGCCTTGGCCAGGTAGGCGGCGCGGGCGGCCAGCGCGGCGTCGGCGCCCAGCTCATGGGCGATGGCGCCGGCGATGCTCTGCAGGCGCTCGACGCGCTCCAGCTGCGAACCGATCTTATTGTGGTAGACCACATTGGCCAGACGCGGCAAGCGGCTGTCCAGCCGCGCCTTCTGGTCTTGCTCGAAGAAGAACTTGGCGTCGGACAGGCGCGCGCGCAGCACGCGCTCATTGCCGCCGACGATGAAGGACGGGTCCGCGGTTTCCAGGTTGGACACCAGCAGGAAGCGGTTCATCAGCTTGCCGGACGCGTCCAGCAGCGGGAAATACTTCTGGTTCTGCTGCATGGTCAGGATCAGACACTCCTGCGGCACGCGCAGGAACTCGGCCTCGAAGCCGGCCTCCAGCACCACCGGCCATTCCACCAGGCCGGTCACCTCGTCGAACAAGGCCTCCGGCGCGGCGATGGTGGCGTTCAGGCGGGCGGCGGCCTCGGCCAGCTTGTGGCGGATCAGTTCGCGGCGAGCGTCGAAACTGGCCACCACCTTGCCGGATTCATGCAGGGTGCGGGCATAGGCGTCGGCATTGGCCACCGTCACCTCGCCATGGGACAGGAAACGATGACCGCGGGTGCTCTGGCCGCTGTGCAGGCCCAGCACCTCGCCCGGCACCACCGCGTCGCCGTGCAACATGATCAGGCCGTGCACCGGGCGTACGAACTGCACATCCAGGCTGCCCCAGCGCATCAGCTTGGGCGCCGGCAGCTTTTTCAGCGCCAGCGCTACCACGTCGGCCAGCACCGCGGCCAGCGGCTGGCCCTGCTTGACGCTCTCGTAGGCGTACACGTCCTGCTTGCCGTCGCTCATGGTGGACAGCGCGGACACGTCCACGCCGCAGGAGCGGGCGAAACCGGCCAGCGCCGGCGTCGGCTGGCCATCCTTCATGCCGGCGGCCACCGCCGGGCCCTTGCGGGTGACCTTTTGGTCCGGCTGCAAGGCGACCACATTGGCCAGCTGCACCGCCAGGCGGCGCGGCGAGGCGTAGACCGTTGCTTCGGCGTCGGCCGGCGCGAACTGCATTTTCTTCAATTCGTCGCCTATGGTCTGGGCAAAACTGGCGGCCAGCTTTTCCAGCGCTTTGGGCGGCAGCTCCTCGGTGAGCAGCTCAATCAGCAATGTCTGGTTCATATTCACTCTAAAACTTAACGCTTGGCGGCCCCGGCGGCTTCGCAGATCACCTTCATCATGGCGTCGGCGACCGATCCCTGATACACGGGCTGCCATTTCCAGGCGTGGCGCGGCACTGGAAACATGGTTGAGAACAGGTGCTTGTTGTTGCGATCAAAGTAGTCGGAACTGACAAACACATACTGGTACTTGCCGCAGTCGGCGTAACCTACGCTGCGGCGGATATTGAATTTCAGCTTATAGCTTTTCTCGTACTGGACCTTGTCGAACCGTTCCTGGTTGACGAAGTGCACCAGCCCGTCCTGCCCCAGCCACAGCGAATTGCCGTCTATCGCCAGCTGCAGCGCCTTGCCGTCCTGATACGCCACCCAGTCGGCGGCGGGCTCGGCCAGCGCCGGCAGCGCCAGCGCGGCGCAAAAGCAGGCGAAACAGGCTTTCATGCGCATTCCTTCAGCGAAAGACGACAAGGGGGCGGCGGCCACGATCAGGCCTGCCGGCACATCGGGAAGCCCAGCGCTTCGCGGGCGTCGTAATACGCCTGCGCCACGCCGCGGGACAAGGTGCGGATGCGGCCGATATAGGTGGCGCGCTCGGTCACCGAGATCGCGCCGCGCGCGTCCAGCAGGTTGAAAGTGTGACCGGCCTTGAGAATCATCTCGTAGGCCGGCAGCGGCAAGCTGGCTTCCAGCAACGACTTGGCCTCGGCCTCGTAGTCGTTGAACTGGCGGAACAGCAGCTCGACATTGCTGTGCTCGAACGCGTACTTGGACTGTTCCACTTCATTCTGGAAGAACACATTGCCGTAAGTGACCGGCTGGCCGTCCGGCAGATGGGTCCAGATCAAATCGTAGACGTTTTCCACGCCCTGCAGATACATCGCCAGCCGTTCCAGGCCGTAAGTGATCTCGCCCAGCACCGGCTTGCAGTCCAGACCGCCCACTTGCTGGAAATAGGTGAACTGGGTCACTTCCATGCCGTTCAGCCACACTTCCCAGCCCAGGCCCCAGGCGCCCAGCGTCGGGTTTTCCCAGTCGTCCTCGACAAAGCGGATGTCCTGCACCGTCGGGTCCAGGCCCAGCTCCTGCAGCGAGCCCAGGTACAGCTCCTGGATGTTGGACGGAGACGGCTTCAACACCACCTGGAATTGATGATGCTGGAACAGACGATTGGGGTTTTCGCCGTAACGGCCGTCCTTGGGACGACGCGACGGCTGCACATAGGCCGCGTTCCACGGCTCCGGCCCCAACGCCCGCAGGAAGGTGGCGGTGTGCGAGGTCCCCGCGCCCACTTCGGTGTCGTAAGGCTGCAGCAAGGCGCAGCCCTGGCGGTTCCAATAGTGCTGGAGCGTGAGGATGATTTCCTGGAAGGTAAGCATAGACGTGGTGAGCAAAGTGAAAAGTCAAAGGCCGATTCTACCGCCTAGCGCCCCCCGCGCAAAGCCAAGCCGTTGGCGGCAAATCAAAAAGGCCGGCGAAACCGGCCTGTATCTCCCCTTCCCGCCCGCGGCCCATCGCCGCCGCGACGTCAGCCGACGGATGCGCCGCGCGCCAAGGCCTGCTCCGCCAGCCTATCCGCCAACGCCCGCCCCTTGGCCAGGCAGTCCGGCAGCGACACCCCGTCCAGCCAGTTGGCGCAGGCGTGCAGACCACGCGCGCTCGCGGCGGCGGCCAGCGGCCGCAAGGCCGCCATCGCCGCCGTGCCCTGCGGCAAGGCCTGTGGCCAGCGCACGACGCGCTGGCTCAGCGGCGCGCCCCGCAGGCCGAACAGCCGCGCCAGTTCCAGGTTCAAGCGCTGCAACAGCGCCGGGTCCGGCAAGGCGGCCAGTTCCGCCTGGCGGCTGCCGCCGATGAAGCTGGTCACCAGCCGCGCGCCCGGCGCCGCCGTGTGTGGATACGTCCGGCTGGACATCAGATGTCCCAGGGCCAAAGCGCCTTCCGCCGCGGGATGCAGCGCGCCGAAGCCCGCCAGCGGTCGATGCAAATCCTCGTCCGCCGCCATGGTCGCCACCACGGTCAGCGGCGCGTAGCGCACCGCCGCGCAAGCGCGCGCCCATTCCGGCTCGCAGACGCTCAGCAAGGACGCCGCCTGCGGCGCCGGCAGCGCCAGTACCACCGCGCGGGCCGGCAGCGGCCCTTGCGGCGTCAGCACCCGCCAGCCGTCATCGACGCGCTCCAGGCCCTGCGCCGGACACTCCAGCCTCACGTCCAGATCGCGCGCCAGCCGCTGGGCCAGGCTGGACAGCCCCCCCGGCAAGGTGCACATCCGCTTGCACCGCGCGTCGCCGCGCCGCCAGCGCCGCCACATGCCCAACGCCATCGAACCGGCCTCGCGCTCCGCCGCCGCCAGTCCGGGCAGGCATTCCGCCATCAGCAATGTCTCCGGATCGCCGGCGAACACGCCGCCGACAAAGGGATCCACCGCCTTGGCCAGCACCTCCTCGCCCAGCCGGCGCCGGAAAAAATCCGCCACTGTTTCCGCCTCCGCCGCTGTGGAACGGCGCCAGGGCTCGCTCAGCAAGCGCCACTTGGCGCCCCAACTGAAGTAGGAACCGGCCAGCAGCGCGGCCGGGTTGGCGGGCAAGGCCCGGTATTGGCCGTGCAGCAACACATAGCGGCGTTGCGGGCCAGGCGCCGGCGTCAACGGCGTCAGGCCCAGCTCCAGCAGCCACTGCCATAGCGCCTCGTCCGCCAGCAAGGTGTTCGGCCCCGCCTCCATCAGCCCCGGTTCCAGATCCAGGCTCAGCACCTTGCCGCCGACGCGCGCGGACGCCTCCAACACCACCGCCTCCACGCCGCGCCGCCGCAGCTGCCAGGCACAGGACAGGCCGGACACCCCGGCGCCGATCACCACAATCATTTCATCACTCCCGCTTGAATAGGCCAGGGCCGCCCGTGGCGGCCCTGGATGGCGGCCAGTATGCCAAGCGCGGCTTTCCCCTCTGTTGACCAGGCGCAAGCCGGTCCGCTCCCGCCAAAAATTAATATATTACATAACAATTGACCACAATCTGTATAGACATTTAGAGTCGAGGTCCCACCGCCCGCGCCGGAAACTGCCCCGGTTTAGCCGGCACACAGGAGAACGCTGATGAATTCCCCGCCTCAAGCCAGCCTGATCGAAACCCGGGCAATAGACTTCATCCCGGAGAACGAACGCCACGGCCGCCTGCTCAGTCAATTCACCTTATGGTTCAGCGCCAATATGCAGATCACCGCCATCATCACCGGCGCGCTGGCGGTGGTGCTGGGCGGCGATATGTTCTGGTCCTTGATCGGCCTGCTGCTGGGCCAGGTGCTGGGCGGCGCGGTGATGGCGCTGCATGGCGCGCAGGGGCCACGGCTGGGACTGCCGCAGATGATTTCCAGCCGCGTGCAGTTCGGCGTGCTGGGCGCCACCCTGCCGCTGGCGCTGGTCTGTGTGCTCTATATCGGTTTCAACACCACCGGCACCATTCTGTCCGGCCAGGCCATCGCCCAGCTGACCGGCCTCAGCCCAAGCGCCGGCATCCTGATCTTTTCCGCCGTGATCGCGCTGTTCGCGGCATGCGGCTACCGGATGATCCACCTGCTGGGCCGCGCCGCCACCGTGCTCGGCCTGATCGCCTTCGCCTATCTGTTCGCGCGCCTGCTCAGCGTCAACGACATCACGCCGCTGCTGCGCAATCACCGCTTCGCCTGGGACAGCTTCCTGCTGGCGGTGTCGCTGTCCGCCTCCTGGCAGATCGCCTTCGGTCCCTACGTCGCCGACTACTCGCGCTACCTGCCCAGCGGCGTATCGCCGCTGCGCACCTTTCTATGCGTGGGCGGCGGCTCGGTATTGGGCGCGCAGATCGCGATGACGCTGGGCGTGTTCGCCGCCGCGCTGGCCGGCCCGCGCTTCGTCGGCCAGGAAGTGGCCTACATCGTCGGCTTGGGCGCCAGCGGCGCAATGGCCAGCTTCCTGTTCTTCAGCATCGCCTTTGGCAAGATCACCGTGTCCACGCTGAACGCCTACGGCAGCTTCATGTGCCTGGCCACCATGCTCAGCGGCTTCCAGCGCGAAGCGAAGATAGGCCGCCGCCAGCGCCTGGTGTTCGTGCTGGCCATCGTCGGCTTGTCCGCCGCGATCGCGCTGGCGGCGCAGCACGATTTCCTGCTGCATTTCAAATCCTTCATCCTGTTCCTGCTGACCTTCTTCACCCCGTGGAGCGCCATCAATCTGGTGGACTACTACTGGGTCAACCAGGAACAGTACGACCTTGCCGCCCTGAGCGATCCCGACGGCCGTTATGGACGCTGGAACCGGGTCGGCATCGCCAGCTATCTGTTTGGCCTGCTGGCGCAGCTGCCCTTCATCTCCACCCGTTTTTACAGCGGTCCGCTGCTGCCCTATCTGGGGCAGGTGGACATTTCCTGGCTGGTGGGACTGATCGCGCCCGGCGCGCTGTATTTCTGCCTAGCGCGCCGGCGCGTTCAACGCCCGCCCACGCGGGTCTCGCCGGCCAAGGGTTGACCGTCGTCGTCCAGCAGCAGGAAGCGCGCTGTCGCCGCGCCGTCCTCGCAATGGAAAGACGCTGGCAAGGGCAGGCTCAGGGCCGCCAGCGGCGGCGCCATGTCCGCCGCCAACGCCAGCGCGGGCAAGCCGGCGCAGCGCAGTTCCAAGGCACGGAAGCTGGCGAAATAAGGGCTGGGATTGTCTATGCGCAACTGCGCGCCGCTGGGCTCCCGCGTGACGGCGAAGCGCAGCCACCGCGGCAAGTCCTCGAGCGCAGCACGGAGTCCGGCTGGCCGCATCAGAACCTTCATCTGGGTACGCAGCGTGACTGTCAGCGTCCGGGCCGCCGCCGGCAAATCCATGCGCGCCGGCGGGATTTCATACAGATTCAGCCAGAACAGCGACTCTCGGTCCACGGGCAATGGGGTGCCGGTCGCGATCAAGCGCAGACTGATCTGCCCATCCGGGTTCAGACGAAAGATGGGCGGCATCGGCATCACCGCCGCCTCCGCGCCCAGCGTATCCGGTCCGGAGTCCAGCCGCCCATCATCCACCCAAGCCTGCACCAGCACCGGATAGCGATTCAGATTGATCAATTGCAGCGACTGCTCGGCGCTGCCGCCGGCGAACACCACCCGCGTGGACTCCGCCATCAGGCCAGCCCAACTGCTGCCGCACAGCAGGCACAGCAAACCGCGCAAGCCCCAGCGCCAGGCCTTATTGCACACGGATCACCACCTGCGCCGTCGCGTTCAAGCCTCCGGCCTTGACCCTCTTGCCCGGCAAACGGGTCAGCACCGCCTGCATCCGCGCCTGATAGCGGGTCCAGCCATCCTGGCTGCCCAGTTCGGCGGTGTCTTGCAGTACCGGATACCAGCCGGCATCGCCGCCCCCCCCGGTGAGCAGCACGTCGCTAAGCAGATTCAGCACTTGGCCGCCTGGCCTCCGCAACGCCACGCCCACCCCTGTCGCCACCGCCGGGTTGACGCCGTAACCGTCGGACAGCAGGTGGCTGACCCCGCCGCCACTCGTGCCCAGGCCTTCTGTCAACGCCGCCTGGTAATTTGCCGGCTGCACCAGCAGCCCCATCGCCGTCTGCCCCTGTGCCGTGCCGCTTTGAAAACCGCTCAGGCCGGCATTGGCCGGCGCGCCGGTCTGGCACTGCAGGCGGATGTCCACCGGCAGCGTGCGTTGCCCGCCCTGCTCCAACTCGGCCACCGAGATCGCCGGAAACGCCACCACTGGCGTCACCGT
Organism: Chromobacterium sp. LK1; assembly: GCF_001043555.1. NCBI lineage: Bacteria > Pseudomonadati > Pseudomonadota > Betaproteobacteria > Neisseriales > Chromobacteriaceae > Chromobacterium > Chromobacterium sp. LK1. The sequence goes on from NZ_LDUI01000041.1 coordinate 75,889, forward strand.
CTCCACGCGGCAGCTGGCGCTGCGGCGCACCTTCACCACCTGATACGGATTGATCGCGCCGGGCCAATCCCAAAACCAGCCGCTGAAGTTTTGATTATGGTCGGCGCCCTCGCTCAACCACGGCGAGCCGCCGCCGCCCTGAAACGCGCTATAGGCGATGGGTTGGGCATACATCCAGTTCTGGCCGGCCGGCCCGTCCTGCCAGCCTATGTCTCCCGACCCCTTGGACTGGCTGTATTTGAAAAACTCCACCTTGTAGTTGCTGAAGTGCTTGGCCTTGATCAGATACCAGCCGCGCTCATCGCGATCATTGGCCATATCCAGCACCAGCGGCCGCCGTTTCCAATAGCGCGACGCGTACTCGCCGGTATTCAGATTGGTCACCCGCACCATCAGGCCGCGCTGTACCGTGCGATACGCCTGCGGCAGACCGATGGCGCTGCCCTCCTCGTCCTTGCCGGCCCAATCGTTGTCGCCATTGGTCGAATAGTATTCATAAAAAGTCTCCGGCTTTTCTTCCGGCGAGCAGCGAAACAGCACCTGCTCCGGCGCATAGCCGCCGGTATGGCCGGAACCCAAGTCATAGATGCTCAGCACCTTGCTGGCCAATAAAGTGCCGTCCGGCTGGAACGCCTCGTTATTGATATTGATGGTCATCGCCAGCGCCCCCTGGCCGGCAGTATCCGTCGCACCGTCCCAAATCCTGACCTCGCCCCTGCCGGGTTCGACATAGTCCACCGCATTGATATCGGTCGTCGGCGAAGAGCGCGACACGCGATAACAGGCGCCCTGCGCCGACATGCTGGACAAGGCCCCCACCAGCAGCATCGCAGCGCCCAAGGCATCGGATTGATATTTCATCTTGCTCCTCATGGATTGGGCAGCGGCGCGCACGCCGCCTCCAGACGGACGATGGACCGGCTACCCGTCTCGTCCGCCAGCGTGTACGGCAATACGCATTGACTATCCGCGTCATCGCCCCATTTCACTCGCAAGCTGGCCTTGCGCGCGCCGACCCGCGCATAAGCCTGCCCCCCCTGGCCCACCATGCCGATATTGGCGCCGTCTTCCGCGTACACCATTGCGCCCATCGGCAAGGCCGAGCCATCGGCCAGCCATCCCTTGATCAACACTGCCTGGCCGCTGCGGGTGGCGAACTTCAGCCGCACCGCCGCTCCGGCGTACGGCGCGGTGCGCTGTTGGTCTCCCAGTAGCTCCACGCCTGCCGCCAGGCCCTTGCTGTCCAGCGCCACCTCGTTGTAGCGGTAAGGCGTCAGCGCCGGAATCAGCGCATAACCGGCGCGGTCCACCGTCGCGCCCAAGCCATTGCGCACCACCGCGCCGCTGGCGCCGGGCGCTTCCACCAGGCCGAAGGTTTCACTCAGGTACGGCCCCAAAGTCACGCCGCCGCGATGCAGCGCCAGCGCGCCGCGCGCGCTGACGCCGACCTGCGAAAAATCACGCCCCCGTGAATAGCTGCCGCCCAGCGTCACCGGCGCAAAGCGCTTCTGCGCATTAGCGCTCAAGCTGCCAGAACCGTCGGGGACAGCGCGCGCCACATTGACGCCATAACTGAGTGTCTGCGCCTCATCGGCGCTGCCGCTCAGCGACAATTGCTGATTGCCCTCGCCGCCGCTGCGGCTGCTGGACGCCGCCAGCATGGGCGCACGCCGCGCGGTGCCCAACGGCATGGACAGATTGAACGACACGGTATTGCCGACCCGCCCGCTGTCCAGCATCGGCAGGGCGCGGCCCATTTGGCCGACGCGCTGGCGCGAGACCGACACCCCGTAGCCGACAGAACCGATCTGATGCTGATAGCTCAGCTGCAACTGGCCGTCCCGCTGCTTGCCGCTGTAGTAATCGCTGATCGACGCGGACAGCGCCAGGCTACCGTAGCCACCCAGCCGCTGATTGACGCTGGCGGTGAACTGATTGCGCTGCTGGAAACTGCTGGAATGCCAGCTCTCGCCGCGCCGGAACGCCTGGCGCGCGCCCACCGCGTCGACCAGATCGCGGTAGCCGCGGGTGGAGTAACGGTAACCGGCCAAGGTGATGGCCGTGGAGGTTGGCTGGAGGGTATGGCTATACGACAAGGCCGCGCGCCAGCCCATAAGTGGCCCGCCGTCGCTGTCGCGCGAGCGGGAATACGTGGCGTCCGCGCCCAGCGCACCAAAGCGCGATCCCCACACCACGCCGCCCAGCGCCGCGGCGTAGCCCGACGCCAGCCTCGCGCCCATATTGGCGGTCAGCGCATTGCTGAAGCCGCGCTGATAAGCGAGATCGGCGAACAGCGGCTTGTCGTCCAACGTGTTGCGCAATTGGCCCAAGGTCAGGTTGTAGCGCGCCTGGCCCGGCCGTATCGATGTCGGCACCGCCGCGAACGGCACGGTGAATCGTTTCACCTGCCCGTCCGCCTCGGTGATCTCCACCTCCAAGTCGCCTTGATAGCTGGTGGGGAACAGATCGTCGATCACGAAGGGACCGGGCGCGACCACGGTCTGATAAACCTCCTGCTGGCCCTGGCGCACCACCACCCGCGCATTGCTGTCAGCCACGCCGCGCACCACCGGCGCATAGCCGCGCAAACCATCCGGTAGCATCCGCTCGTCGCTGCGCAATTGCAGGCCGCGAAAACCGACGCCGCTCAACAGGCCGCCGCCGCTGGAACCGTCGCCCAGCGTCAGCTCGCTGCGCCAGCCGGGCAGCGCGCGCTGCGCATAGCTGCGAATATTATTCCAGCGCCCGCCACCGGTGCCGCCGCTGTAATTGGACTGCTGGCGCAAACGCCACAACCCCAGATTCACCCCGGCATCGGCGGCCAGATAATGGTAGTTGCTGCTGACATCGCCGCTGCTGACACGGTAGCCATTGACGTCGTAATTGACGAAGGCAATGACCGCGCCGGCGTCCAGATCCTCCTCCGCCACCTGGCCGCGTGGCGTTCGCCGCATCGCCGCCTGCGGCAAGGACAGATCCAGCCGCAGCCGCGACAGATCGAACACACTGCCGGCGCCGGGAATACGCAAGGCCAATGGTCGGCACGCTGCGCCGTCCTCCTCATCCGGCACCAGGCTCTCCGGTCGCATCCCGGCCCTGAGCAGCCAGTCCCGATCCAGGCAGGCATGGACCGGATGCTCGCCGCTACGGCGGAAGCTCACGGTCTTGCGGGAATAAAATGCGCCATTGACGAAAACGTCCACCAAGTATTCGCCTGGATCCACCTGATCCGGCTGATTGAAACGCTCAAGCCCATTCGCCAGTGGGCTGCCCAGCAGCAAGCGGCTGTCGAAACGATAAACGGGCAAGGCCGGCATGTCCGCTGCCTGTCCGCCGGCCCAAGCCGGGCCGGCGGACAGGCAGGCGGCCAATGTCGGGCGCAGAACGAGCGGCCATTTGAAGCCAGCGCCGGCGGCATCACTCCGCCAGCACGGCGGCAGACTCCACCTCATTCACCCCACCGTAGTCATTGATATGCCTAAAGCGCACCGACAGCGGCGCCCGGGGCTGCGTCAGCTCCGGCAGCGGCCAGCTGGCGCGGGAGAACGGCGTCAACATCTCGGCTTTGAAGGCATGCGCCTTGCCGTTGCTGATCAGTTGACCGCCGCTCAGCGTCAGGAAATAACCGCTGCGGTTATCGGCGCTCAAACGCCAGCCCCGGCCCTGGCGCTGCACGGAGAAGCCCAATTGGCAGGGCGCCTGTTCCACGCGGCCGGCTATCGTCGACGGGCGGTAGAACAGCTTGAGCCGGTTGCGCAGCATCACCAGCATCTGGTTCTGCCCGGAGAAAGCCTGATTGATAGACGGGATCTGCAGCAGATTGAAGTAGTAGACCGACTCTCGGTCCTGCGGCAGCGGACTGCCGTCGAACACCAAGCGCACGGTCTGACCGGCCTTGGCTTCAATGCGGAACACCGCCGGCATCACGGCGAAGGGCGCGACGGCCTGCTCCGGCGTGGAGTTCTCATCGCCGGAGTCCACCCAGACTTGCACCACGCTGGGGCTGGCGTCCTGGTTGTTCAGCTGAACACTGCTCTCATGAGCCTGCCCGGGGTAGATGATGCGGGTATTGTTCAGCACCACGCTGCCCCAGGCCAACTGACCGGCGAACAACAACAGCCATGCCGCCCAACAGGCGACCGCAGTGGCGCGTTTACTGGTAGGAAACCGCATACTGCACGCTGCCCAATACCGTTCCGGCGCTGGCGGCGTCTTCGGCATAGTAGCGCACGGCAAAATCATACGCGGCCGTGGTCTGGCCTTTCTTCAACACCAGGCCCGGCGCCTTGTAGCCACCAGTCAGATTGAACGGGCTTCCCGGCGACGCCGGGTCCAGCAATTGCAAGGCCACCTTGCCGGCGGTGCCGGCATTGCCGATATTGCCCGTGGCCGTCAAGCGGTTAGCGACGAAGACGGCGCTGATCGGGGTATCGGCGGAGGCATCCGCGGTACATCCGCTCAAGCGGATGGTGAAATCGGTCTGCCCGGCCACGGCGCCATTCTTGTCCAAGCTGCTCGCCGGCACCGTGGGCAGTAATACCACCGGGCTGGCGGTATTCCCGTTGATGTCCACCGAGCAGGTTTGAGTGGACACCTCCCCCTGGAAATTGATGGTATTGCCGGCCTGCGCTAGAACCGGAGCGCATAAGCCCGCCACAATAAGGATTCTTTTCATAAAACCCCTCACTAATTATTTTGGGACAATGCCAGCACCGGCCCGCAGCGTATTTCCATGAACCGAGGTCATGGCATGCCGATTTTATTTTTCGCCGCCCGGCCAAAAAATAGGATAATTCCTAAAAATGGCATGGCATTAAGATACAAAACGCATACCCTAACGCAGGCCTTGGTTACAACTATCTTCTATGTCATTTAGGATTTAATTTTAAAATTAATATTTCCCAAATAAAATCTTTCATTGCTAATAAATATAAATTCATCTCTCGCTATCGTTTTCTGATTCCAAACCTGTCCCGTGCCTCCACAAGCGCCCGCCGCCTTGACCCGCGCGCCGCCAGCGGCGACCATCGCCGCAAGCCTATATCCGTGTCGATAGCTTAATAGACGGCAGGCGGATGGCGGGGAGGCGCTTTTGCGCCTACCGGGTGCCTGTGACCGGTCTGCTAACTCTGCCCTCCGCCTGCCTTGCCCCTGTCGTCATCAACGGCAGGCATCGTCGCAAACCCATGCCCGCGCCGACGGCTCATCCACGGCGACCGGATGGCGGGGAGGCGCATACGCGCCTACCGGTGTGTCTGTGCGGCCGGTCTGCTACCCCTGTCATCCGTCCGCCATCCCCTATTGCAAGCGCCACGACCACACCCCCTTCACGCCGCGACGCCGTTTGCCTTGACCCTGCCGCTGCCATCGGCAACAATCGCCGCGTGCCGCCTGATTCTGCGGCATGTGGGTTTGACAGCTCATTAGCCATAGCCTCGCCATAGTCCCGCCCTACCAAGGCAGGCGCTGGCGGGGAGGCGCTCATGCGCCTACCGGAGCTATGGCCGGTCTGTCAACCCTGTCATCCGCCTGCCGTATCCGTTTGACAGCGCGCGGCAGGCCTTGCCATAGGAGCCTTCCGATGACGCATCAACCCAGCCGGCGCTACCGCGCCTTAGTGTCCCCCTCACTTCCACTCAAGCTCGTACTCAAGCAATTACGCCGCATGCCCGGCCTCACTTCCGGACGCCTGCACCTGCTGGAACGCCAGTTGCACATCCGCGAGCGCCATCTGCGCGCGGCGCTGAACGATCTGCACAAAGCCCATGACAGCCTGCGCGCGGTGCGGGCGCTGCTGCGCCAGGCCGGTGCCCAACCCTGCCCCTGCGATGTGCTGCACATCACCCTGGAACCGGCGCAGCATTGGCTGCAAAGCGGCCTGAGCGCGCTGGCGACGCGGCATTAAGGAGACGACGATGAAAACGGCTATCCCTATCCCCGGCCGCCATGCGCTGCGGCAATTGGAGCAGGCCTTGCACGCGCTAACGGTGGATCAGAGCGCCGAAGCGCCGCTGGCGCAGGCGCAACAGGCGCGCCGGCAATTGGAGCAGGCGCTGATCGACCACTTGGTGGTGTTGCGCGAGGCCGAGCAGGCCTTGAGTTGCGTGCTGACGCTATTGCTGCGGCATGACGAAGACGGCTTCGCCGGCAAACAGCTGCGCGTGTTGCTGGAACCATTTCAGCAGCAGATGGAAGTGGCCTTGCACGGGCTGGAGGGCTTGCGCTGAGGCCTGAATGAATACCGCCCCGGGGCCTGGACGGCCTCGGGACGGCGGAGACGGAGGCGGCCGCTCAAGCCGCCACCGTCAAGGGCTTACTTGCCTTTGCACTGGGTGTGCATTTCGGCGGAGCCAAGCACGCGCCAAGTACCCCATTGGCCATCAGAACCCGGTTCCTTACCCTGAGTCCACCAGCCATTCATCCATTCCTTACCGTTGTGGCTGACCTTGGTGCATTCCTTGTCATAGATCTTCTTGGCATCCCAAGCCCCTTCCACCGGCGGCGTGCCGCCGTTGTCATTGGCCTTGACCGTCAGCACATGGGTGGCATTCTTGCTGCCCAGCGCATTGCTGGCGGTGGCCTTGAAGGTGTACACGGTGTTCTTGCTCACCTTGGGCGCCGCGAAGTTGAGGGTGGCGGTATTCAATGCCAGGCCATCGATCTTGGGCGACACCGTCCACAGATAGCTCAGATTGGTGCCGGCGGCAGCGCTGGCACGCAAGCTCACGGCTTCGCCCGCCTTGGCTTCGGTCTTGCCGCTGATGCTCACCACGCCCGGCGCGATGTCGTCCACCGGCGGCTTGCCGCCTTCGTCGTGCTGGTCAATCGCGAAGCTCACTTGCTTGTTGCGGCCGAATACCTGGTTTTCGGTGGCGCTGAATTGCGGTGTGATGTCCGAGCCGATCAGCTTGCCCACCTTGACCACGCTGGAACTTTGGTTAGTCTTGCTTGCCAAGGCGTGCATCCATTGCTCCGGCTTTTCCTGGCCGGCCTTCACCACGATGCTGTGCTTTTCCAGGTCGCCGCCACGCACTTTGTCAAACACGCGCAGAGTCATCGTCACGCCGGTCTTGACCTGGCCGCCTTCAAGCGCGCCGCTGGCTTTCCATTCGATATTGTTGGCCACCACGTCCACGTCGGAGCAGGCGTAGAAGGCTTCCGCATTGTCGCTGGGATCACGCTGCCAAACGCTGTACACCACGCGCTTGCCGGTCAGATGCGCCGGAATTTTCACATCCAGCTTGGTGATGCTGTTGTTGGGCGGAAGCGGCAGCGGACCGCTATTACCAATCTCTTCCAGGTCGTCCCAGCGCAGGCCCTTCTTCGGGTCATAGCTGTCCTTGCTGATATAGGTCTTGAAGTAGCTGGAGAAATGACCAGCGGTTTGCTTGTATTCGAATACCGCATTGCCCTGGGCATCCGGGGTCACCGTGGTCACGCGCCCCTTAAAATCAGCCGCGTCCAGCGCTTTCCAGTCTTCCTTGCCTCCGGCGCACAGCAAACCGTCCTTGACGTAGTCTTTGTGGTTGCTCTTCACGCCGCCCTGCACATTGGACATCCAGCTGCTGCTTTGCGATGCGATCTTGCCGCAGCTGGGATAAGTCGGGTTGTTCCACGGGGTGTCGAAGGTAGCGCAGGCGTATTCGCGGCTGGGCGGGTTCACCATGGAGCCATGGGCGGAAGCAGTGGCCGGGGCAAGCACCATCAGGGAAGCGGCGATCTGGCTCAGGGCCAATACCGGCAGCACGATTTTGCCGGTTTTGCGAGATGCGGTCATAGTTCTAAAAACCTCGGTCTAAGGATTAAGTTGCCGCTCATTCCCAAGCCGCAGCGGCTGGTGAACGACTTGCCCGCATTGTTCCAAACCCTGGCCAGACGCCCAATCAATCTCAAAAGAAGCTAAACAGCGCCCGGGAAAGCGCCTTCCTCATCCTCTTCGTCCTGCTGAAGGCAAGCTGGGTGCCTCAGCCTTGGCGCTTGCAATTGGAATTCACTGCCCATCCCGCTCCGGGATTTAACCTCGACACGGCCGCCATGCGCTTGCAGCACGGCCTTGACGAAGGGCAGCCCCAGGCCGACGCCGTCGCGACGCTGTTCGTCCACTTGATAAAACAGCTCGAACAGCCGCGGCAGCGCATGTTCGGGAATGCCTATGCCTTGGTCTATCACACAGATGCCGGCCAACTCGCCCCAGCACGCCAGCCGCACCGTGACCTCGCTGTCCGGCGGCGAGTATTTGATGGCGTTGTCCAGCACATTGACCACCGCGCGCAGCAGCATGTCGTAATGGCCGTTCACCCACAGCGGCTCCGCCGCGTCCGGGCCATGCACGGCGATGCGCTGTTGCCCGGCGCCGGCGCGGATCTGGTCGACGGCCTCTTCAGCCAGGTCCCGCAGCGACACCGGCAGGAAATGTGCCGGATTCAGATGCTCGGCGCGCGACAGCTGCATGAAATCCTGGGCCACGCGCAGGCTGTAATGGACTTGCCGGCGCAGTTCATCGAGGAATTGATCTTGCCGCGGGCCGTCGCCGCCGCCGCGCTGCTCTATCAGCAGCAGGATGGCGGTGAGCGGATTGCGCAGGTCGTGCACCATTTGCCGCAGCGCATGGCGGTCGCTGGACGCTGTCTCCTTGACGCTGGGCAGATCGACCAGGCTGATCAGATTGCTGGCGCGGCCGGCGCACAGCTCCGGGCAGGGGGTGACCAGCAGCATGTGCTCGCCCGGTCCGGCGCGCACATGCTCGATGCTGATGCCACCGCTGCGCTGCGCCTTGGCACGCGCGCCCGCGGTCAGCGCCAGCATCCAGTCCTCGGCCCGCCGCTGTTCACCGTGCTCGCCGAGCAACTTGCGCCCGGCCTGATTGCTGAGCACGATCTTGCCGTCCTGCTCGAAGAAAATGGGGTAAGGCAGCAGATTGAGCACGCTGGCGTAGGAGTCTTGCCAGGCGCGCATTTGCCGCATCAGGCGCTCGATTTCGTCGGCGCCGGTCTCCACGCCGCCGCGCAGCGGCAAGGCCATGCCGGCTTCGCGCAGGCTCAACTGCATGGATGCGCTTTCCTGCCGCAGCAGCGCATGGGTCTTGGCCTGCCAGCGCCAGGCGCAACCGGCGTAAATCAGCAAGCCGCCAATCAAGGGCGAGCTGACCGGCACCCAGGTATGGGCGTACAACAGCAGCAGGATGGACGCCAGCAAGCAGGTGCCCAGCCACAACCAGGCGCGGCCGTGCATGCGCGCCGGCGGCGACAGCAGGCAAACCAGCAGCAGCCCAAGCATGATGGCCAGATTGATCAGCAGCTTGTACGGGGCGGCCACCATGGACACCGGGCCGTACTCCATCAGGGTCTGGATTTGCAGCGCGATGATCTGGCTGCGAGTATAGCCTTCGGCCGCCATTGGTTTGTGACTGGCGCGCAGGCTCTTGAACGGGTCCATCGCCAGGTGGCCGACGACGACGATCTTGTTTTCGAACGCGGACGGCGGCACGGCGCCGTTCAGCACCGCCAGCATCGAGTACTGCTGCAGGCGGTGCTGGGCCGGCAGCACCAGCAGCCAGCCGTCTTCCTGCGGCGAGCAGCGCTGCCATAGTGCAGCCAGGCACCAGACTTGGCGCGCCGGCAGCTCATAGTCGGCCACCCGCAACGCTTCCAGCACGATGTTCGGCAACAGTGCCTTGCCGCGTGGAGCATAGGGCAGGATGCCGGTGGCCACATTGCCATCGCCGATCAGCAGTTCGCGCTGGCCGACACCGGCGGCGGCGGCGGCGATCCGCGCGGGCGCGTCGCCACCGACATAGGCAGGCGCCGCCACCACCACGCGCCCATGGCGCTTGATCGCGTCCAGCAGTTGTTGCAGATGCCTGTTCGCGGTCAGATTAAGGCCGAGTACCACGCTATCGGCCTGCCGCAGTTGCTCCAGCAATGCCGCGTAGCTGGCATTGGCGCGCACGCCCTTCTGCCCCAGCGCGTCCAGCGTCGCCTGGTCGATATTGACCAGCACCACATCGTGCTGGTTGTCTTCGGCTTGCTGGTTGGCCAGCAATTCGAAATACAGCCGGTCCAACGAGCGGAACAAGGCGTCTTGATTGGGCACGGCGAACACCGCCACCAGCAGCGCGAAACCGATGAAGAACAGCGCGTCTTGCGTGCGCCAGCGGCGGAAAAGCAGGCACGACAGCCTCATTGCCGCGTCATGCTCCGAGAGGAAGCTCCGGTCGACGCCGGTCCGCACGGCCGAATCCGCATTAGACCCGCTCCAGGCGGTAGCCGTAGTTATATACGGTGGAGATCACGATGCCGTTGCGCGGCCGCAAGCCCAGCGCCGAGCGCAGATTGCTGACATAGGTGGCCAGGCTGGCGTCGTATTTGCGGTCCGCCAGCCCCCAGATGCGCAGGCTGAGAAAGTCCTTGGTCAGGATGCGGCCCAGATTGCGGAACAGCAGCGTGGCCAGCGCGAACTCACGCGCCGGCAGCATCACTTTTTCACCGTTGAAGCTGACGCTGCGCGCCTCCGGACTGAAGCGGTAGCCGCCGGCCTCGAACTCCGCGTCCGGCTCGCCCAGCCGCTGCTGCTTGCGGAACTGAGCGGCCAGGCGCGCCAGCAATTCACGCTCGCGAATCGGCTTTTGCAGATAGTCGTCGGCGCCACGCTCCAAGGCCTGCACAATGTCCTCTTCGTCGTCGCGCTGGGTCACCATCAGGATGGGCAGGCCCGACGGCAACTTGGCGCGCGCCCATTTGAGCACGTCTATGCCGCTGCGGCCGGGAACCTCCCAGTCCAGCAGCATCGCATTGCAGTTCTGTTCCTGGAAACGGGCGACGAAATGGTCGCCATTGCCGCAGGCGATGGCTTGATGGCCATGCTGTTCCAGCAGCTCGACGAAGCGGGCCACTTGCAGCGGACAGTCTTCTAAAATTGCAACAATCATCGTATTCGGGTGCCTTGAGGGCGGCCTTACGCGGCCGGGATCCTGGCCAGGCCGGTCCCCTTATGCCGCCTGCCCTTTGACGGCTAAGTGCCGCCGGACAACCGCCGTGAGTCGAAAACGAGGACGATTTTTCCGTAACGATGCGCGTGGGGATATAGGATGAGTCCTATTTATTCCATGAAAATGTTCAGTTTTAGTAGCAATTTGGTTTAAATCAAAAAATTATAAATATCATTGACATAAATGATGAATGCCGTCCCGTCAGCGCGTGCTTCCCGCCAGAAAAACCCACTCCTGATAACTGGCCTTGTCGGCGAAATCGCCCAGTTCGGCGGCAAAGCCGCGCCGCTTCAGCGGACTGCCCTCCACCAAGCTGAACACGCCGACGATGCCGCCATCGGTCCCCTTGACCAGGCCCCATTCCGGCTTGCCGCTCATCGGGTCGGCATACAGCCGGCGCAGATGGCGGCGGGTGAAGGACACTCTATCGTCCTTGAGCAGGACCTCCAGGGTCTTGGGATAGGCCGGCGCTGTGCCGCTGCGGTGATAGGATTCGATCGCGCGCTGCAATTGCAGGCCGATATGCAGCAGCTGCGCCTCTTTCTCGCGCTGCAGCTGGCGGGCCCAGGCGCCGGCCGCCGCGCTGAGGGCGACGCCGATGGCCAATACCAGCATCAGCACGCCCAGATAAGCCAGCCCGCGCTGCTTACCAGCTGCCATAGTCACTGCCGTCCAGGCCGGCGCCCTTGGCGCCGCTGCTGACTTCGCCGATGCCGCCGTCTTCCGCCGGCCGGGTTTGCCAGCCGTCGCGCTGGCCCAAGATAGGGTCCAGCGGCAATTCGCGCAGGTAGCGGTTGCTCACCAGGTCCTGCAAGGCGGAAGGATTGGCGCCGTGGTCGGCGCGGTAATCGTCCATGGCCTGGCGCAGCGCCGCCAGATTGTGGCGCAGCACGGTTTCGCGCGCGCGGTCGTTGTTCTTGAAATAACTGGGGCTGACCAAGGCCATCAGCGCGCCGATGATGCTCATCACCACCAATAGTTCGATCAGGGTGAAGCCGCGCGCCGGCCTACCATTGTTGATAGGGAATGCCATTGATGCCCTTTCCGCCGCTCTTGGAACGGATGTCATAGACGTCGCGACCGGCGGAAAACGCCTCCACCGAGCTGTCGTAACTGCGCGTGTCCCAACTCTCGGCCGGGTTTTGCCCCTCGCAGCGCTCGCACATCGGGTCCGCCGGTAGCCGGCGCAGGAAGTAAAGCTTGCCGCCATTGGGATCGCTGCTATCCACCACCCCCTCGACCAGGCTGGCGAGGCTGGGCGGATAGCCGCTCTGCTCCGGCGACACCGTGATTTTCTTGTCCGTCACCGCCTGCCGATAGGCGTCGATGGCGTCGCGGATCTGCCGCAGGCTGTGCCGCAGTTCGCTCTCCTGCGCGCGCCGCCTGGCCAGATCGGCCAGCGGCAGGCTGGCGCTGAGCAGCAGCGCCAGCAGGGTCAGCGCGGCCATCAGTTCGATCAGGGTGAAGCCGGATTGAGACTTCATATCCACCTCAGGGCGCGGCCAGCGGGCTGTCCAGCGCCGGCGCGGCGGATTTGGCTGCTGGCTTGGAGGGGGGCTTGGGCGCGGCGGTGGTCAGCGGCTCCACGCCGAGACGGCTCTCGGTGCCTGAGACGAAGTAGCTGTCGGCGGCGGCCGGCAGTTCCAGCGCCCGCTCGATGCGCGGGGTCAGCAGCAGGATGATTTCGGTGTTTTCGTCGCTGCGCTTCTGGCCGCCGAACAGGCTGCCCAGCCAACCCAGCGTGCTGAGGCCGGGCAGGCCGTTGCTGCTGCGGTCTTGCTGCTGCTTGATCAGGCCAGCCAGCACCTGGGTTTCGCCGTCGCGGGCGGTCATCACGGTTTCGGCGTTGCGGGTGCTCATCGGATAGACAATGCCGCCGCCGGCGGTCTTGACCTCGCCCTTGAGATTGCTGACCTCCATGCTGACCTTGACGCTGACTTCATCGCTGAGGCTGATCCGCGGCTCCACTTGCAGGATCAGGCCGACATCCTGGTAGTTGACCGATTCCGTCACCACGCCGTTGGCATTGGTGGTGGTGACCACCGGTACTTTTTCGCCTATCTTGATGCTGGCTTTTTCCATATTGCGCACCCGTATCTTGGGATTGGCCAGCACCTTGGTCTTGCCCTTCTTTTGCAGCAGATTGACCGCCATCCCCAGGTCGCTGCGGCTGCTGACGCCGATGCGATCGCTGTTCAGATGCAGCAGATCGCCCACCGTCACCTTGTCCGCGCCGTCCTTGCCCAACACCGAAAATCGCAGATCCGGCGGATAGTCGATGCCGACGTCGAGCACATCATTGGTGTTCACTTCCAGCACTTGCACATCCATGGTCACTTCGGACTGGGCGATGTCCAAGCTGGCCACCAGGCGCTCGATCACCGCGATGACCTCCGGCGTGTCGCGCACGATCACCGCATTGGCGCGCTCGTCCAGATGCACGTTCTTGGGCGCGCTGATCTGGCGCATCGCCGCCAGCACATGGCTGGCATTGGCCTGGGCCAGGTAGAAGGTGCGGGTGACCAGTTCCTGGTATTCCCTGGTTTTTTCCGCGCGCGCCGGATAGATCAGCATGCTGTTCTGGCTCAGCACTTTCTTGTCCAGCTGATGGGTGCGCAGCAGCAGGTTGATGGCGTCTTCCGCGGTGGTGTCGCTGGCGATGATGCTGGCCGGGGTGGCGATGGCCACTTCCGGGTCGAACACGAAGTCGATGCCGGCCAGCCGCGAGATCGCGTCGAAGATGCTGGCGATGGGCTGGACCTTGAAATTCAGCGTCACCGGCTGGCGCAGCGCGTCGGCCAGGCGCGGGCGCAGCGTGGTGCGCGCGGCGTCCTGGTGTTGCAATTCCTCGCGCAGCGCTTCCGCCTGCCGATAGCCCGGCTGTTCCTGCAGAATGCGCTTGACCCGCTCCTCGGCCTCGCGCGGTCGTTGCTGCCCCATGGCGGCGGCTTCGTCCAGCTCCGGCTTCAGCCGCAAACGGCGTTGCAGCTGACGCTGCAACTGCCGCGCGCGCATATGATCCGGCACCAGCGCCAGCAAGCGGCTCACTTCCTCCAGCGCGGCCGCGTCGTCGCCGGCCTCCATCTTGGCCTTGGCCGCTTGCAGCGTTTCCTCCGCCAATACCGTGCTCTTGCCGACCACGCTCTTGCGCCGTTCCACATCGCCGGGCTGTTGGCGCAGCGCGGTCTCCGCGACGCGCAATTGTTCTTCCGCGCTGGCGGGCGGCTTGGAGCCGAACATCTTTTTGACTGGCCCGGGCAACGCGCATCCTCCCAGCATCAAGCTGAGTGACACCGCCAGCAGCGTGGGTTTGCAGTGCTTCATTTCATCATCGCCAGATAAATCGCGGCGTCGGGCCGCGGACCGTTGCCGGGTTCCGCCGCGCCGTCGCCGCCGTTTCAGTTAACCAATCGGGATAGTGTTATCGCGTGTTCCCGCCCTTCGGCGTCGAGCAGCACCACGCGGTCCCGCTCCAAGGCCTTGAACAGGTAATGCCCCAGCTTCGCGCCCGGCCGCAGCGCCTTGGGCAGCTTGCAGGCCGCGCACAGCAGATAGCTGTCGCTCTGCCCTTGCAGCACCAGCACCCGCTGTCCCTGCTGACGCCATTCGCCCAGCGCGGTGAACGGCTCCGGGGCCGCCTCCGGCATCGGCACCGGCAAAGGAGTGGCCAGCGCGGGGTTCGGCAGCGCTTGGCCCTGCGTCGAAGCAGCCTGCAGTTGCAGCGACTCCCAGGGCTGGCCGGGAAACAAGTCCACGATCTCCTCCGCCCGCAACGGCGCCGCGCAAGCCAGCGCAAACGCCAGAAGCGAGCCGTAGCACCGCCGCCTCATTGCCCCGCTCCCAACATGCTGAGCCGCATCCGTATGCTCAGCATCACATTGGTGGTTTGCGCGCGTTCCAGCGTCAGCGTCTCCAGGCGCAGCAAGGGCTGTGCCTTCAGCGCGACCAGCGCCGCCATCAGTTCCGGATAGCGCCCGGCGGCGCTGAGTTCTACGCTGACGCGGCGCAGTTTGCCGCCGGCCTCCGGCTCGTCGCGGTAGGCGGCGTCGAACACGATCAGCCCGGCCTGGCTCAGTTGCGCCAGCAAGGCCTGCTTGCGCGGGTTCATGTCCTCGCTCAACTGCGCCCGCAGTTGCTGCGCGCGGGCGGTCGGCTCCGCCGCCGGCAAGGCGCGCGGCGGCGCGCTGAGCCGCTGGCGCCGCTGCTGCAAGTCCTGCTGCTGCGGCCACTGCGCCAGCGCGCCGTAGCCCAACAACAGACCACAGGCCGCCAGCGCCAACTGTCCGCCACGGCCCAAGTGGCACGCCAGCACTTGCCGCTGCCAGCGCAAGCGGCTGCCCCAATGCCGCCACTGCCCGGATTCCGGCTGAACGCGAACCTGCCGCGTGCGCCGCCAGGCCGTGATCAAGGCCGCGGTGACGGTTCGCCAGCGCGCTCTCATCGCAATGTCACCTGTATCGTGGCCAGCGCCGCTCGCCGCGGATCGTCCGCCTTGATGCCCTGCCGCAGCAAGGTGGCCTGGCCGGGACCGCGGTTCAAGGCGCTGAGGAACTGAAAGATCGCGCCGGGATCGGCGGCGCTCAATTCCAGCCGCGCCTGCCGGCCCGCGCCTTCGAGATGCAGCGTCAGCATGCCCAGCCGCGGCGTCCAGGCCTGCTCTATCCCCCGCAGCAGCGCCGGACGCAGCCGACGTCCATCGTCGCCCTGGGCCAGCAGCAGCGCTTCCAGCTTGCGTTCTTCCGGCGTGCGGGCCTGCAAGCGGCGCTGCTCGCGCTCGCGCAGTTGGCGCTGCCGTTCCCGACCCTGCTCCAATACCGTGATCTCCGCTTCCTGCCGTTGCAACTGCCACTGCCGCCAGCCGATGACGGCCAGCAGCGCCAGCAAGACGACGGCGGCGAGGCCGGCCAGCGGCGCGCGCGGTTCCGGCCGGCTGAAGTCCAGCCCGCGGCAATTCAAACCGCGCATGGCAAACGCTCCAGCAAGGGATGGGGGAAGCCGAGCCAGCGCGCCTGAGCGGCCATCGGCTGTTGCGCCGGCCCCAGTGTCGCGGCCCAGCAATAGGCGCCGCCAGGCTCGCGGCCGCATAGCGCTTCCGCCGCCGCCACGCCGTCGATCGCGCTCTGCCCCGGCGCCAGCGCCAGGGTCAGCAATTGCTCCCAGTCGCGCTCGCCGCGCCACAGGCAGGTGACGGCGCCGGCCTCGGCCACCACCAGCGCGCGCCGGTCCTGCGCCAGCGCGCGCTGATAGCGTTGCAGGCTGGACGACAGCAAGTCGCGGCAGCCGGCCAGCCGCCAGCCCGCCGCGCGCACCGCGCCGGCAATCTCACCAAGCAAGGCGGCGTCGGCGGCGCAAGCCAGCCGCGCGGCGCCGTGACGCGGTGGCGTCAGCCTCAGCGCCAGTTCGCCGCCGATGCCGCGCTCGCGCATCAGGCCCAGCGCATAGGCGCGCCACTGCGCTTGCCGCCCGGCCAGACCGTCCTGCCACGGCAGCAGTTGGCTATGCGCCCATGGATAGCCGAGCAGCACATGCACGCGGTTGCGCCAAGCCGGGCGCGCGCGCGCGGCGCCGCCCAGCAGCATGGCCAGCGCCTGCGCCGGCTTGCCGTGGTGGCGGCAGCGCCAGCGCTTGCCTTCACTTGCGACATCCGGCAGCAGGATCGCCTCTTCGGCCTCGATCAGCACGGTTCTTTCATTCCATGGCCACGGCACGGCTGACCTCCTGGTAAGTGGTGAGTCCACGCGCCACCGCCTCATCGGCGGCGGCGCGCATCGATTGATAATCTGCGCACTGCGCCAGCGCCTGTTGACGCTTTTGCGGCGAGCGCTCCAGCAGCGCGCCCTTCATGCTGCTGTCCAGCCGCAGCACTTCCGCCAGCGCGATGCGGCCGTGAAAGCCGCTGCCGCGGCAGACCTCGCAAGCGGCTCCGCCACAGGCCGCGCACAGACGACGCACCAAGCGCTGCGACACCACGCCGTTGAGCGCCTCCAGAAAGGAGGCCGGTTCCACGCCCATGTAGAGGAAGCGGTCGATCACGCTGAAGGCGTCGTTGGCGTGCACCGAGGACAGCACGCGGTGGCCGGTCAGCGCCGACTGCACCGCGATGGCGGCGGTTTCCGCGTCGCGGATCTCCCCCACCAGAATGGTGTCCGGGTCGTGACGCAGGATGGAGCGCAGGCCGCGGGCAAAGCTCAGGCCCTTCTTTTCATTCACCGGAATCTGCAGAATGCCGGCCATTTCGTACTCCACCGGGTCTTCGATGGTGATGATCTTTTCCTCGCCGGTATTGATCTCCGCCAGCGTGCCGTACAAGGTGGTGGACTTGCCGCTGCCGGTGGGACCGGTGATCAGGGTCAGGCCATAGGGCAGTTGCGCCAGCGCACGGATGCGGCGCGCGGTTTCGCCGGGAAAGCCCAGGGTGTCCAGGTTGAGGCTGTCGCCGCGCTGGGATTTGTCCAGCAGCCGCAACACCGCGTTTTCGCCATGAGCGCCCGGCATGATGGAGACGCGGAAATCCACTTCGCGGCCTTGCAGCGCCACTTTGAAGCGGCCATCCTGCGGCACGCGCTTTTCCGCGATGTCCAGGCTGGACAGCACTTTCAGCCGCGACATCGCCTGGCTGGCCACCAATTGCCCCGGCACCTGCCGGATGGACTGCATCACGCCGTCGATGCGGTAGCGGATATGCAGACCAGCGACGCTGGACTCCAGGTGGATGTCGCTGGCGCGGCTTTGCAGGCCGTCGTACAAGGTCATGTTGACCAGGCGGATCACCGGGCTTTCATCCTTGGCCAGGCTGCTCAGCGAGATCGACTCCACCGCCTTGGCCAGGCTGTCCTCGGCCAGGTCCACCGCAGCGCCGTCCATCACCCGCTCGTTGGCCTCCGCCTGTTTCAGCCAGGCGTCGACGACGCCGGGCAGGCAGATGGCGAAGCGGTGGCCGGCGCCGAGCAAGCAGTTTTGCAGCCGCAACCGCGCGTCCAGATGCAAGGGCTCGGCCATGGCCAGATAGAGCCGCCCCTGCCATTCCAGCGGCGCCACGCGACAGGACAGGGCCTCGGCCAACGGCAGCAGGTCGAAACGCGGCGCCGCCTCGCGCAGTTGGCCACCGCTCAGCGCGCTCAGCCCCAGCAGCCTGGCCGCCAGCGGCAGGCTGTCCGGTTCGCGCTCCAGTTGCCGGTCCAGCAGTTCGGCCAGCGAGAGGTCTTGCTCGCCGCTCTCGCGCCGCCATTGCCAGGCGGTGGGTACGGCGACATCCAGTAATTGTTCCATCGGTATTCCTCAGCCCATGCCGCCGGCCAGTTCGAAAATCGGCATGTACAACAGGGTGACGATCAGGCCGACCAGGCCGCCGACCGCCAACATCAAAATCGGTTCGAACACTTTGCTGAACACTTCTATCGCCTGGTCCAGCGTGCCATCGTGAAAGTGGGCGATGCGCTCGCACATCCCGCCCAGGTCTCCGCTCTGCTCGCCCACGCGCAGCAGCCGCTCGGCCACCGCCGTGGTCAGGCCATGGCGCGCCAGCGTCGCCGCTACCGGCTTGCCGGCGCGCAGCTCTTCCAGCGCGCGGCTCAGCCGCTGCCCATGCGCCGCCGGCAGCAGCCGCCCGGACAGCTCGAAGGCCTGCAGCGCCGGCGTGCCGCCGTCGATCAGCAAGCCGGCGCTGCGGTAGAAGCGCGCCAGCACGAACAATTGGGCGACATCGCGCAGCTTGGGCAGCGTCCACAACCGCGCCAGCAGCGCGCGACGGACCCGGCTCGCGCGCAGCGTCGCCGCCACCGCGAGCAGGCCTCCGGCCAGGCCCGCGCCCAACAAGCCGCCGTGGCTCTGCACCAGCCGCGCCCACCACAGCATGGCGGCCGCGGTGGCCGGCAGTTCGCGCAGCGATTCGAACACCACGGCGAAGCGGGGGATCACGAAGAACAGCATGAACAGCAGGATGCCGCCGCCCACGCTCAGCACCACCGCCGGATAGACCAGCGCGCCGGTCACCCGCTTGCGCAGCGTGGCGACGCGTTGTTCGTAGTACTGGTAGCGCTTCAACGCCGCCGGCAATTGGCCGCTGCCTTCCGACGAGGCCACGGTGGCCACCAGCAGCTCCGGGAACACCGCCGGCTGCGCCTGCATCGCCCGCGACAACGGCTGCCCCTGGTATAGGGTCTGC
Source organism: Chromobacterium sp. LK1 (assembly GCF_001043555.1). NCBI lineage: Bacteria > Pseudomonadati > Pseudomonadota > Betaproteobacteria > Neisseriales > Chromobacteriaceae > Chromobacterium > Chromobacterium sp. LK1. The sequence continues at coordinate 95,040 of NZ_LDUI01000041.1, forward strand.
AGCAATTGTTCCAACACCCCTTGCAGCGGCCTATTGCCCTGCCCGGCCTTGTCGCGCAGCGCTTCCAGCGCCTCGATCAGCACCAGGCCGGCCTCCAGCAGCGCCGACAGCTCCTGCAACAGCAGGCCGAGCGCCGCGCCGTTCAGGCGCAGCCCGTCGCGCCGGGCGCCGGCAACGCGCGCCACTTCCAGCAGCATGCCCTCGTCCGCGCCCACTTGGGCCCGCGCGGCCGCTTCGCTGTCCGCCTGCACCAGGCGCAGCCGCACCGCCCCCTGCCGCAACGTGCTGATCCGGTATTCAGCCATCTCGGCGACGTTCCGCGCGCAGTTGCAAGTATTCGCGCCACACCTTGTCCACATAGCGCTGGCGCGCCGTCTCGCGCGCCGCCGCGCCGCCGGCGTTGTAAGCGCCCACCGCGCGCCAGGTATAGCCATAGCGCAGGATGAAGCCGGACAGTATCGACGCGCCCACCTGTATGCTCAGGCAGGGATCGTCCAGCAGCCGTTGGCGCGTGATGCCGCGCTGGCTCAAGGCCGGTAGATGCTGGCTGTTGATTTGCATCAGGCCGATATCGTGGCTGCCGTTCTTGTTGTAATTGATCGCGCGCGGGTTCAACGAGGACTCCACCTTGGCGATCGAATACAGCAGCAGCGGATCCACCTGATGGCGCGCGCCGGCGGCGCGCCAGCAGTTGACCTCGGCCTGCGCGCCGCCCGACAGCGCGGCAAGCGCCGCCAGCAGCAGCGCCTTACAGCGCGTGCACCAGTTCACCCTTGCCTCCCGCTCGCCCTTCCTCGCCCAGGGACAGGATTTCCGCCTCGGCCTCGCGGCCCGGCACTTGCAATTGATACGGCCGGCCCCAGGCATCCAGCGGCACATCCTGCGCCAGATAAGGGCCATGCCAGCCGGCCACGCCCGGCGGCGCTTTCACCAGCGCGTCCAGACCCTGTTCCGAACTGGGATAGCTGCCGACATCCAGCCGGTATTGCACCAGCGCATCGCCCAGGGTTCTCATCTGCGCCTGGGTGGCCTTAACCTTGGCCTTGTCCACTTGGGAAAACAGCTTGGGACCGACATAGCCGGCCAATAAGGCAATAATCAGCAGCACCACCAATAATTCCAGCAGCGTGAATCCGCCTTGCCTAGCTCGTCGCCATTGAGCGCTGATCATCGTCATAAAATTACTCTTCCAGAAATAAGGCCACGCTTCAGGGCGGGCGCTTGAGAATATCGGTCCGGTCCGCGCCAGGACGCGCCATCCGCTTACCGCTTTCGGCAGGGAAGCGCTCCGCTGCCGCGGCAAAGCCAAGCTTGATCAAGGACCTGGGCTTTTCTCTGCCCGGCCATGCTCACACAGCCGTTCAGCCATTCTCAATATTTCTAAAAGGAATCTAAATTCGGGAAACTCAGGACAATGAGATAATAATTTAAAATTAACTGAATAGAAGATTCATATAAAAACTAGCCAGATATAAACATGGGATTGACTGGATTTAGAATGACTTAAGAAAGCTGGCCTCCTGGCCATGCAAGCGTTTGAATGGCGCTTTTTAAATCCAGCCCCGCCGCGGAGGATATGTCCAACGCGGCCGGGCTTCATTGGAGAAGCGTCATGCACCCTTCCGCCCCGGCGTCCCGCAGCCAAGGCTACCCGCGTCTGCAAATTCTGTTTCACTGGCTGAGCGTGCTGCTGATGGCCAGCCTGGCGCTGGCCGGTGGGCTACGCGACCTTCTGGTCAGTCACACCGCCATCGACATGCGCAGCGTGATGGTCGTGCACATCGGCTGTGGCATGGCCCTGCTCTCGCTCACGCTATTGCGCGCCGCCACGCGGCTGGCCGGTCCGGCGCTGCCGCCGCTGGCTGGCAGCAGCCGCGCGCAGCGCGCTTGCGCCCACGCCGCTCATCTGGCGATCTACGGCTTCATCCTGGGTTCATGCTTTTTGGGCTGGATCATCGTCAACGCCAAGGGCCTGAGAATCCCGGTGCCCTTGCTCGGCATCTACTTTCCGCGCCTGGTCGAGGCAGATCCGGCTCTGGTCGTCAGCGCGGTGCGGCTGCACGAATGGCTGGGCTGGATCTTCTATGGCCTGCTCGCCGTCCACGTCTCCGCCGCCATTTGGCACCATGCCGTGCTGAAGGACGACACGCTGCGGCGCATGAGCTGGCGGCGGCCGGCTTCGGTTCCGACTCCTGCCGTGGCCGACTGCCACCGCTGTTCGCAGGATACCGAAGCGCAGAATCAAGAGTTGCCGCCCACGGATCGGCTGGCCTCCTAGAGCTTGTTCAAAGTCTCGCGAGCGTGATCCGGCGCTGGGCGAGAACCGACCGATCAGCCAGGCCGTCCAAGGAGCGGGGAATGGCACAATCGCCATAGCTTTCCCCCGCTCTCACCAGGAGATTCTGCCCATGTCGCGTACTCTACTCACCCTGCTGTGCTGTCTGCCCGCGCTGGCGCTGGCCCAAACCGTGGAACTGTCCTTTGTCGACGCCAAGGGCGATGCTGGCCCCGCCGGCAGCGTCCAGATAGAAGACACGCCCTATGGCGCCTTGCTGACGCCCAATCTGGCAAAGCTGCCGCCGGGCGTGCATGGCTTCCACGTGCATGAGAAGGCGTCCTGCGCGCCATCCGTCGGCGCCAATGGGGCCATCACGCCAGCCGGCGCCGCCGGCGGCCACTGGGACCCGGACAAGACCGGCGCGCACGCCGGCCCCTATGGCCAAGGCCATAAGGGCGACCTGCCGGCGCTATACGTGGGCGCCGACGGCAAGGCGACCTACCCGGTGCTGGCGCCACGGCTGAAGGCCGCCGACTTCGCTGGCCATGCGCTGATGGTGCATGCCGGCGGCGACAATCACAGCGACCATCCGCTGCCGCTGGGCGGCGGCGGCGCGCGCGTGGCTTGCGGCGTGGTCAAATAAACCCGCCCGCGACAAACCGGACCGGCGCGATTGACAGCGCCGGTTTTTTTATCGACGATGACAGAATTCAAACGACCGTTTTAACGCGATGAAACCACCCGCCTGGCTGTTCCGATTTCTGCTCAATCTATGGCCGCCCTTCCTGGGTGCCGGCATCCGCGTCAAGCGGCTGGCAGCCGACTTCAGCGACATCGAGGTGCAGTTGAAACTGAGCTTCGGCAATCGCAACTACGTCGGCACCCATTTCGGCGGCAGCCTGTACGCGATGACCGATCCCTTCTTCATGCTGATGCTGATGCATCAGTTGGGGCGGGACTACTATGTGTGGGACAAAAGCGGCAGCATCGACTATCTGAAACCGGGACGCGGCACGGTGCGCGCGCATTTCCGGCTGACGCCGGAAACGCTGGACGAAGTCAGACGCCACACCGCGCACGGCGACAAGTATTTGCCTCAGCTACTGGTGGACGTGGTGGATCAGCAGGGCGAGGTGGTGGCCCGGGTGCACAAGACGCTCTACGTCAAGCGCAAGAAAAGATGAGGCGGCGCGCCGCCCCCGTGGTTCAGCGCGCGGAGAACGGCAGCAGATAGCGCTTGCCGTCCAGGCTCAGCGTCGCCAGCCAGTCACGGCTGCCGCTGACGCACAGCGGCAGCGTCACCGTCGCCTTCCAATCGGCGCCGTCGCGCACGAAGGTGTAGCGATTGAAACCCATGTCCATGTCGGCCATATTGAACTCCACCTGCGGCGTCTCGCGCGCGACGACGCCTTGCAGGCGGATTTCGAACGGCTTGCCGTGCACCGGCGCCGACACGAAACGCCAAGCGCCGCCGCCGGGCAGCGCGCAGGACAGTTGGCCGGCGCCGCAAGCCAAGGGCTGCGGCTTGACCGGCTGCCGCTGGCCATACCAGTAATAAATCAGACCGAACTTGACGCCAGCCAGCAGTAGCAAGGCACCGCCCAGCGCCAGCCATTTCCGTTGCTTGGCCGTCATCGCCATGCCCCCCGCATCAACGCCACCCCATGCGCGCCGTGACAACGGGCGGCGTCCAAATCCTCCAAACTCATGCCGCCCAAGGCGTACACTGGCGTCGGCGCGCCGGCGGCCAGGCAGGCCCGGAACCCATCCCATCCCAGCGCCGCCGCGCCGGGATGGCTGGCGGTGGCGGCGACATGGCCGAGCAAGGCGTAATCCAGGCCCAGTTCGCCTATACGCGCCACTTGCGCCGCGTCATGCGCCGAAGCGCCAACCCAGGCAAAGTCCGGGCGTTCGTTCAACGAGGCCAGTCGCGCGGCGTTCAGATGCACGCCATCCACCGGCCACTCCGCCGCCCAGACCGGGTCGGCGTTGAGCAGCAGCTTGCCACCGCGGCCATGGACGATGGCAGCCGCCTTGGCGACGAAATCAGCGAGCTCGGCGCGCGCCATCTGTGGTTCGCGCACCTGCACCATGCCCCAGGCCGGCCCCTGTTCCAGCCGACGCAACTGCGCATCGACGCCGATTTCATGCGCGCAAGTGATCGCATAAGCCGCCGGCAATTCCAGCGATTTGAGAATGGGTCCGTTGGCCGGCAGCATGGGCTGCACCGTGCAAGCGCCCGGCGTCTGCCAGGCGAAGCTTTGGCCTTCCCGCGATTGAGGCTCGCCGCGCCAGGACCAGACACGGAAGAAATGCAGCCGCACCGAGGCGTGTTCATAATGGTGGACCTTAGTCAGCCACGGCGTCGCGGCCAGCATTTCAATGCCCATTTCCTCGTGCAGCTCGCGCGCCAGCGCCTGCTCGCCGCTTTCGCCCGGCTCCACCTTGCCGCCGGGGAACTCCCAGTAACCGGCATAGGGCTTGCCTTCCGGCCGGCTGCCCAGCATGAAACTGCCATCCGGCCGCATCAGCGCGCCGGCCACTACCTCGATGATCTTGCTATCGCTCATTGCTTGGTCTTGCCCGGTGAATATCGTTCCGGCTCTCGACGGCCGGCAGCGCATTCTACCGCAAGCGCCCCCCGGCAATAAGGGCGCCGCGGCGCCCTTATTGACTCAAATAACTGTATTAGAGCCTGTTTACGATCTCGCGAGCTAAGGCGAGCCTTTGAACAGGCTCTTAGAGCCTGTTCAAAGTCTCGCGAGCAAGAGCGAGACAAGGCGAAAACGAGCGAAAAAGCGGAATGTACAGGTGGTACATGAGCACTGGGCGTGGTTTCAACGCCCATGTCTATCCATCCCGCCGACGCGCAGCAGACTTTGAACAGGCTCTTAAGGCGTCGGCGGTCGCCGTTGCGCCCAGGGCTGGGCCTGTTCCAGCTGGCGCGCCAGCCGCAGCAGCGTCAGCTCATCGCCGCAACGGGCGACGAATTGCACGCCTATCGGCAGGCCGGCGGCGTTCCAGTGCAGCGGCA
>NZ_LDUI01000042.1:0-952 GCF_001043555.1 Chromobacterium sp. LK1
GAGCCTGTTCAAAGTCTTTTGAGTAAGAGCCCCAAGAAGGCCAGATGGATGAACTGCAAGCTGGTATTGAGTTTCCGCTCGCAGTTCTTCCACAGCCTTCTGCTCTTTTCCAACCAAGCGAAGCTGCGCTCAACAACCCAGCGTTTGGGCATCACCTTGAAGGTATGCAGTTCGCTCCGTTTGGCAATCTGCACCGTCACGTCCGCCCCCAGAATTTCACTCACGCCTTGAGCAAAGGGTTTGCCGACATAGCCACTATCCGCCAGCAGGCTCTGAGCCCCAATCAATCTGGATTTACATTGCCGTAGCGCCTGTAGCGCTCCTTTGCGGTCTGTTACCTCCGCTGTAGTCACGGCCACCGCATGTGGCAGGCCCTGTGTGTCCACAACTATATGGCGCTTGATGCCTGATATCTTCTTACCCGCATCGTAGCCTTTTAACCCCGCAGTATCAGTGTTCTTCACGCTCTGCGCGTCCACGATCAAGAACCTGCTGCAAGCGCTCCGCCCCAGTTTCTCTCGGGCCGCGCCAACCTGATTTTTTAAGCGCCTGCTCCAGCAGGCTGCCACCTTCACGCGGCTCACTCCACATGGTGAAGTACGAATGGACGGTACGCCATTTGGGAAACACTTCAGGAAGCATGCGCCATTGGCAGCCACTGCGGAGCAGGTACAGCACGGCACAAAACACCTCATACAAGTCCACTCGACGGGGACTTGTTCTCTTACGCGCGCTTTCCAGAAGTGGTCTGATCACTTCAAATTGTTCGCGACTGATATCGCTTGGGTAGCTTTTTCTCACCTCTATATTTTCTCACACTCTGCTCTACTCAGAGACTTTGAACAGGCTCTAAGAGCCTGTTCAAAGTCTGCCGCGCTTGGTGAGCCGTTGCACGGTGAGTACGAACTCAAAATGCTCATTGACCCTATGTAAACTCCGCTTCTTCAGCGGT